>CBDUAP010000127.1:0-8733 GCA_965365165.1 uncultured Flavobacteriaceae bacterium | reverse complement strand
TTTCCAGTGCCAAAGGATTGTATTTTATAGACCCGGACGGAACTGATCCTAAAAAGCCGACGCAGATTTGGACCCAGGGAGAAACGGAGTCAAACAGCTGCTGGTTTCCTACCATAGACACCCCGAATCAAAAAACATCACAGGAAATTTACATGACTGTACCCGAGCAGTATGTAACCCTTTCGAACGGACTGCTTGCATCTCAAACAAATAACAACGATGGCACGAGGACGGATTACTGGAAATTTGATCAAAAGCATGCCCCGTACCTTTTCTTTATGGGCGTGGGAGAATACAGCATCGTAAAGGATAAATGGAAAGACAAGGCTGTTGATTATTATGTGGAAAAAGAGTACGAGCCCTATGCAAAAGGGATTTTTGGGCTGACCCCTGAGATGATCGAGTTTTTTTCAAATTATACCGAGATTCCTTATATGTGGCCAAAATATGCCCAGATCGTTGGGAGAGACTACGTTAGTGGTGCCATGGAAAATACGACGGCGGTAATGCACGGAGAGATGGCTTACCAGACAGACAGTGAACTGGTTGATAAGAACATTTGGGAAAGCGTTGTGGCCCATGAACTTTTTCATCATTGGTTTGGAGATTATGTCACTGCGGAAAGCTGGAGCAACCTGACGGTAAACGAATCTTTTGCCAACTACAGTGAATATTTGTGGTTTGAGCATAAATACGGTCGTGACTATGCCGATGCACACAGGAACAAAGAAATCAAAGGATATATGACTCCTGATAATGAATTGAAGGACCTGGTCAGATTTCATTATAACAGCAGGGAAGATATGTTTGACGGGGTATCTTATAACAAAGGAGGCGCCATTTTACATATGCTAAGAAGTTATGTGGGTGATGATGCCTTTAGAGCAGGCATCAATCGGTATTTAAGTGACAATCAATATGGCACAGGTGAGGCGCACCAGCTTCGACTAGCTTTTGAGGAAGTTACCGGAAAGGACCTGAACTGGTTTTTTAACCAATGGTATTACAGCAACGGACACCCAAAACTGGAAGTTAAGTATGTTTACAGTGAAGAAGCCAATATCGTGACCGTTCAGATTGAGCAGACTCAGGAAAACCTTTTCAGGTTTCCACTGGCCATCGAGGTATATGAGGGCAGCAGTCCGAAGCGTTATGAAGTATGGGTAGATGAAAAAACGGAGTCTTTTTCTTTCAAATACAATAACAAACCTGATTTGGTCAATGTTGATGCAGACAGGACGCTCCTGGCTGAAATTTCGGATGACAAAAGTCTTGAAAACATGGTACATTTATATAAGCATGGGTCAAAATACGAAGACCGCCGAGAGGCAATTATTGGCCTGAGTACAAAACAGGACAATGAAATTGCTTTCAATACTTTGGTCAGTGCCCTTTCTGATTCATTTTATGGGTTGCGCATTATGGCAGTTGACAAGATCGACTTGTCGAATGCAAATGCTAAAAAAGCCATTCAGACCATTGAAAAAATAGCATCCGATGATGAGAAAACCCTTGTAAGGGCCGAGGCTATTAAAAAACTGGACGCGCTGGAAAATCCTGATTATACCAAGCTTTTTAAAGCATCTCTGGCAAGCAATTCAAGTGCCGTAAAAGGAAGTGCACTGAAGGCGCTATACAAGACCGATAAGGAAGCTGCCATGGAATTTGCAGCTTCACTTGACAATGATATGGATAAAGAAAGCCTAAAAGGTGCCCTGATCCCGGTCTATATACTTGATAAAACTGAAGCAGAAATTCCTTTCGTAGCTGATAACCTCATAGAAGGGATGTTCTTTACAGAGGATAAAGAACGTCAGAATACCTATAAAGAAGGTTTTCAATGGGTGGCTGCCAGCAATAGTGAAGAGGCTACGCAAAATCTTGTTGATTCCTTTGTGCAGTTAGGCAATCAGTACAAACAATACGGGGCTGATAAAATTGCCAAGCAGGTCCTGCAACAAGTCATGGCTGCTAAAATGGAATCTGATTATGACAACAAGGAAGATCTGATGAGAATTGTTCAGGATGGCATGGACAGGCTTGAATAGTTCATCAAGGCTGTAAAAACTTAAACCGGTAACATGATGAGTTGCCGGTTTTTTTTTATTTCATGTATTCCTTGAAGGTGCCGTCTTCGAAGAACAGCACAATCCGTTCTATATTTTTTGCGGGCCCGATAGCAGGCCCCTCTTTTTTTGGATTATTCAAAGGATCCGCTTGTAATTTTTCCCTTTTCAATTTTTCAACAGGCGCAGGGGAGGAGAAAGCAGGGTCAGGGAACTCACCCTTTCCGTTTAGCAACCAATACAATTCAACTTCTTTAAATTCCTTCACCACCTTCAAAACAAAATCCAGGCTGGGCTTGTTTCGTCCGGAAAGTAAATGTGAAATACTGGATCTTTGAACCTGGATCTTATCTGCAAATCCAGACGCCGATAATTGATAGTAGTCCATCAATATTTTCAATCTTTCGGCAAATTCAGAATTGTTTATCATTGTAATTGATTTCTGTTTTACAAATGTAATTATTCTTTTTGAACCCTCTTCAAATATTGATAATTATTCTCTTAATTTGTAATAATATATTAAATTTTAACTGTATATAAATAACCATAAAATATTGATATAAAATATTATAGTGTATATATTATATCATTTATAAATAATCATTATATAAATTCAACGAGCAGGGATCAATTCTATTCAAAAAATTTACAATTGTAATTTTAAGTGATGAAAATAGTGTTTACATTTGTAAATTCAGGAATGTTTACATTTGTAAAATGAAAAAAATTGACCCTAAAGAGTTTGCCGCCTGGTACGACCTCAATTATGAAAAATCAATTGATAGCCGTTGGGTCACCATTGATCATATACTACCTCTTCTGGAAAATTTGATGGCACCTTTTATGGTCTCTAAAATTGGTGATAGTTTTCAGAAAAGACCCATATATAAATTCCAATTGGGTACAGGGCCCATTAAAATATTAATGTGGACTCAAATGCATGGGAATGAAAGCACCGGAACAAAAGCCGTATTGGATATGATCCGGTTTTTTAAGAATCCTGGAACATTTAAATGGTTATCCGAACTGATTCTCGATTCGTGTGCGATACACTGTATACCAATATTGAATCCTGATGGCGCACAGGCGTATACCCGCACGAATGCTCAGGAGATTGATTTAAACCGAGATGTGATTGATAAGAAAGGAAGCGAAAGCATTTTACTTCAAAGGGAATTAAAGAAAGTGGATCCCTCGTATTGCTTTAATTTACACGACCAAAGAACCCTGTTCAGTGTGGGTAAAGAGCATTATCCTGCCACCATATCATTTTTGGCGCCTTCAATTGATGAAGCACGAACCATAACTTCGGGAAGAAAGGAGACCATGGAGGTCATCGTGGCCATGAATCACATGCTTCAAAAACTGATTTCAAACAGGGTTGGCCGTTATACTGATGAATTTTATCCTACGGCTACCGGCGATAATTTTCAAAAAATGGGGCATAATACCATTTTAATTGAATCGGGGCACTCTGTTGGGGATTACCAAAGGAAAGAATCGAGAAAATCAACATTTTTTGCCATGATGGAAGGGCTGCGATATATCGCCAGACAGGAAAAAGAGTTCGACTATCAAGAGTATTTTAATATCCCGAACAATGAAAAGAACTATACCGATATTATTGTTCGAAACGTGACCATAGCCAATAAAAAAATGGATTTAAGCATTGTTTTTGTCGAGAAACTTATGGATCATAAGATCGCCTTTGTTCCAACGCTTGACAAAAAGAGTCCTTCACTCGAATGCAATGCCGACAAAATCATTGATGGGACCGGCATGGATTTTGTAAATGAAAATGATGCAAAGAAATGGATTGAAAATAGCTTTAATTAAATATTGTCCACAAATTGATGTACTTTTTTAATAAAAAGATTATTTCTTTGACAAATATTTATCATATTTGCAAATTAAACAAACAAAATACTTATGTCAAAATTTAAATTGGATGAACTTGATCATCAGATTTTAGAGGCATTGATAGAAAATGCTCGAACACCCTTTACAGATATCGCAAAAAATCTGTTGGTGTCGGCAGGAACAATTCACGTGCGTGTAAAGAAAATGGAGGATGAAGGGGTGATCAAAGGATCAACCCTAAGTGTTGATTATAACAAAATGGGCTACACCTTTATCGCTTATGTGGGCTTGTTTTTGGAAAATTCTTCGTCAACGCAGGCAGTCATTGAAGATGTCAGAAATATTCCTGAAGTTACAGTGGCACATTTGACCACTGGCAAATTTTCGATTTTCTGTAAAATCAGGGCCAGGGATACAATGCATGCGAAGGAGATTATTTTTGAGCTTGACAGAATTCCCGGCATCAAGCGCACCGAGACCTCAATCTCACTTGAAGAAGTGATCAACGACAAAAAAAGGCTGATGCAAAAGATCTTTAAAGAGATCTCTTTCTAATATTGCATCAAGAATCTATATCCTCTTCATTGGCATTTTGATGAAGAGGATTTTTTATGAATTATTCTTTGATCATTTTGTGGAATATTGAAATAATGACATTATTTTTACTCCACTAATTTTAGAGAACCCTATGGGCTTTGATTACAGTAGTACCGCAATAGACACTTCCTTGCTTATCGATCTTTATAAGGCCATGCTCAAATCGAGGATGATAGAAGAAAAAATGCTTATTCTTCTTCGTCAGGGGAAAATTTCGAAATGGTTTTCCGGAATGGGTCAGGAGGCCATTTCAACAGGTGTCACACTTGCTTTAAAAAAAGATGAGTACATTTTGCCGATGCACAGAAACCTGAGTGTGTTTACTTCAAGAAATATTCCGCTTTACAGGTTATTTTCTCAATGGCAGGGCAAATCCAATGGATTCACCAAATGTCGTGACAGATCTTTTCATTTTGGAACACAGGAATTTAAGATCGTAGGAATGATTTCCCATCTTGGCCCTCAATTAGGGGTTGCCAACGGAATTGCCCTGGCGGAAAAACTTAGAAAGTCTGGAAAAGTAACCGCAGTATTCTCGGGTGAAGGAGCCACCAGCGAGGGTGACTTTCATGAAGCACTCAATGTGGCGGCAGTCTGGAGCCTGCCGGTATTGTTTTGTATTGAAAATAATGGTTATGGTCTTTCCACACCGGTCAAAGAGCAGTTCAAATGTGAGAATATTGCTGATAAAGGATTGGGTTATGGGATGGAAAGTCACATTATTGAAGGAAATAATGTTGTTGAAACCTATTCGAGGGTCAACGAAATGGCTACAAGTATACGCCAGAACCCCAGGCCGGTGTTGCTGGAGTTCAAGACTTTTAGAATGCGGGGTCACGAAGAGGCCAGCGGAACAAAATACGTTCCTGAGTCATTGCTGCTTGAATGGGCATCTAAAGATCCTCTTGAAAATTTTCAGAGTTATCTCAGAGAAGAAGGCATATTGTCTGAAGAAAAAGAGATTGAATTCAAGTCCAGTTTCATCAAGGAGATCAGTCAGGATCTTGACAGGGTGTTTGAGGAAAAGGACATCGCCTCGAATTTAGATATGGAATTAAATGACGTATTTAAACCTTTTGATTTTCAGTTGATTGAACCCGGTACAGAAACGTCAAAAATCAGATTGGTCGACGCTGTTTCTAAGGGGCTTTTTCAAAGTATGGAAAAATTTGAAGACCTCGTTATCATGGGGCAGGACATTGCTGAATACGGTGGTGTTTTCAAAGTTACGGAAGGATTCTTAAAAGCATTTGGAAAGGAAAGGGTGAGAAATACCCCAATTTGTGAATCTTCTATAATTGAGGCTGCTTACGGCCTTTCGATCAATGGCATGAAGGCTGTTGTTGAATTGCAGTTTGGCGACTTTGTTACCGCGGGGTTCAATCCTGTGGTTAATTTACTGGCCAAATCACATTACCGATGGGGACAGGCTGCAGATGTTGTATTGAGAATGCCATGCGGTGCAGGAGTAGGGGCCGGACCTTTTCACAGCCAGACGAACGAGGCCTGGTTTACCAAGACGCCTGGTTTAAAAGTTGTATACCCGGCTTTTCCGACGGATGCAAAAGGATTACTCTGTGCCGCAATTGAGGATCCCAACCCTGTTTTGTTTTTTGAACACAAACAATTGTACAGGTCCGTTTACCAGGAAGTTCCGGATGCCTATTACACCCTTCCGCTGGGTAAGGCCGCTTTGATCAGGGAAGGTGACGCCATCAGTATCATCTCTTACGGAGCAGGCGTGCACTGGGCAATTGACTTGGTCAACAAGCATAAGATCGATGCAGACATTCTCGACCTGCGAACCCTTCAGCCTCTTGATGAGGAAAGCATATACAACTCGGTTAAAAAAACGGGCAGGGTCATTATTCTGCAGGAGGATAGTATTTTTGGGGGAATTGCTTCTGATATATCGGCAATGATCACCGAAAATTGTTTTGAATTTCTTGACGCACCGGTTAAAAGAGTAGGATCTGCGCATACTCCGATACCCTTTGCGAAAAATCTGGAGGAGCTCTATTTACCCCAGAAAAGATTTGAAAGCGAAGTATTGAACCTGTTGGCTTATTGAATGGGAAAGGCTTAAATTCTAAGCAAAAAAATTAGTAAATTTGACCTAGACTAATTTTAAAATCCTGTAAAATGAAAAAAGCATTACTCTTCACCTTTTTTATCCTTTTGGCAAGTTCTTGCGGAACGACCCAGTCAAGCGCAACATCCAAACCCAGCAAAAAGACTTTAAAGGGAACCTGGACCTTGACCAATGTCAGATTTGTGGGAGAGGAGGGGCTGTACAAAGTGAATCTGTTCGATATAGCTGACTCAGCATGTTTTAAAAATAGCGAATGGGTTTTTATCCCCAATAATGGATCCGGAAAATTTACCCTGGAGGAAGGCCCTCAGTGTGAGCCGGTGTCAACGAGAATTCATTGGTCATTTTATGAGCCAGGAGACGGAACTTATCAGTTTCAGTTCAAATATGTGGATGAAAAAAACAAACCCATTGATGCCGCAAATCGTGGTTACAGGTCCAGTATTGATACCCTGGAAGAAAACAGCATGACCATGCGTGTCGTAACCAGCCATCAGGGTAAAGAATTTAATGTGTTGTTAAGCTTTACAAAAACTTCTGAAGATTTTGCAATTTAAAATATCATAAAAAATGATTAAAAAAATAAAAATTTATGGCTTGTCACTTTCGGTCATTATATTTTTGAATTTTGGCTGTACGGCTATTCAGAATTCGAATAAAACCCAGCGAGGAGCAGGAATTGGAGTGGCTGCAGGAGCACTGGTTGGAGGGCTCATTGGAGGTAACATTGGCGGTGCGCTTATTGGTGCTGCAGTTGGTGGCGCGGCAGGTGCTGTCATCGGAAATCAAATGGACAAGCAGGCAGATAAAATTGAAGAGGCGGTGCCAGGGGCTGAAGTCAAAAGGGTAGGAGAAGGGATTCAGATCATTTTTGATGACAAGAGCGGTGTAAATTTTGCTTTTGACAGCGCTGAACTTACGCCTGAAGCCAAAAAAAACCTTGATGCGGTAGCAGAGATCTTCAATGAATTTCCTGACACGGATCTGATGATAGAAGGACACACGGATAGTGTGGGAGACGAAAACTATAATCTGAAGCTTTCAAAAAGAAGGGCTGAGTCCGTCGTGGCCTATATCAAGTCAAAAGGAGTTGCAGGAAGCAGGTTTAAAGTAGAGGCCTTTGGGGAAACCCGACCCAGATTCGACAATGCCACAAAAGAGGGGCAATCAAAAAACAGAAGGGTTGAGATTGGTGTTGCTGCTAATGAGAAAATGATTCAGGACGCAAGGGCAACCACTAACTAAACAGAGGCATTTCTGACAGCTTTATTCTTAAATGATTCAAAAATTTAAAATTTAAATAAAAGGCCTTTCATGTAACCCTGTAAGGAGTTTCATGTTGCAATGGCTGACAGTTCTAAGCTCAAATGATGCCATGAATCAATCCTCGGATAAGTTGAAACTTGCTACCGTCATACTTGCCGCCGGTGAATCAAAAAGGATGCAAGGAATCAAACAATTGCTCTCCTGGAAAAAAGGAACCTTGCTGGACCATGCCATTTCACAATCACTGGAATCTGTTGCAGACGCCGTTTTTGTAGTGTTGGGGGCACATCAGAAAATCATTCTCGAAGCCACTGAGACATCGGCTGTGACGGTGGTCCATAACCCGAACTGGCAATTGGGAATGGGGACCTCAATAGCAGCAGCTTTAACTTATTTTGAAGAAAAAAAATTCATGTTTGACGCAGTTTTGGTAAGATTAGTTGATCAGCCTTTACTTGATGTAAATTATTATAATAAATTGATTAACAGTTATTTAGTTAAAAATAAAATAATTGCATCATCCTATGAAAATGGATTCGGTGTCCCGGCCGTTTTTGATAAACGCTACTTTTCAAAATTGTCTGACCTCACTTCAGACAAAGGCGCAAAGGAATTGATAAAGGCCAACACGAAAGACCTGTTTATTTTGAATTCCAAAGGGGCTACCCTTGATATGGATACGCGGGAGGTCTATAACACCTACTTTGATAAGTACGGAAAATAGATTTTTGAGTATTCTTTACTGAGCCCGGTTTAATTTCTTTAACTTCAATGCCTAATTTTTCTGAGTGAACCCAGACATTATATTTTCAAATTTTCAGCTTTCGCAAATTGATGTGCTTCTTGCTTTTT
>CBDUAP010000126.1:0-8734 GCA_965365165.1 uncultured Flavobacteriaceae bacterium | reverse complement strand
TTGATGTGTTTTTTTGCCATCGAAATAACTGCAGTTAGACCCCGTGCCAAGAATGCAAACAATTCCCGGACTACTCGTCTGTAAAGACTTGACTGCTGCAATGGTGTCTTCATAAATGTCAATTTTTGCATTGACAAAGATTTCCTTGAAAATATCCTTTAGATAATTTGCCGCTGTTTGGGTACCACAACCTGCTCCGTAAAAGTAGATTTCCTTTACATCCTTTCTGATCTCGTTCAATTCCTTTTTTGACATTATCCGCTCATACAGCGTTTCTTTGGAAAAAACGGCAGGATTCAAGCCTTGCGTATCTATCTTAAATTCTGTTTCTCCTTTATCATTAATGGCAATCCAATTGGTTTTCGTCGAGCCACTGTCAGCAACTAAAATCATACTTTCAAAAATTTAGAGTGGTAAAAATAAAAAATGCAATGGAATTAAAACTGATATTTGTTATAAATTATCTAATTGTTAAGAAATCTGTCAATCTACATCGTTTTCGTAAATTCACGGCTTAAAAGAAAGTAAGGCAAGTTCATAACTTTGAAGACCAAAACCGGCAATAATACCCTTTGCACTTGGAGCAATATAAGAGGTGTGCCTGAAACTTTCTCTCTGATATACATTAGAAATATGCACCTCAACCACTGAGGTCTCAACAGCCTTTACCGCGTCACCAATCCCTACTGAAGTATGTGTGTAGGCAGCAGCATTTAAAATGATTCCGTCATAAGTGAATCCGGTTTCATGAATCTTGTCAATGATTTCTCCTTCTATATTGGATTGAAAGTATTCCAGTTCTACCTGCTGGAACCTGGCCTGCAAGTCATGAAAATAATTCTCAAAGCTTTCACTGCCATACAGAGAAGGTTCTCTTTTTCCCAACAAATTTAAATTAGGGCCGTTGATAATAATTACTTTCATGTAATATAATTTAAGGCTCTGATCCGGGTCATGATAAATATTAAAGTTCGAATCAGAGGATTATTGGTTGTTAATGCCAAAAATAACATAATTTTACAGATGACCTATTGAATAGAACCTTAAACTTCAATGGAAAACCAACTGTCGCATGACCTGGAAAGAAGCAATTACAGATTATCAATACTTTCTGAAAATAGAGAGAGGTCTGTCTGAAAATTCTGTTTCTGCTTATTCACAGGATATCAAAAAACTGATCCGGTTCCTGGAGAATCACAAGCTAAAAATCAGTCCTGAGCAAATTGATCATGAAGTCATTGAACGATTTGTATATTCAGGTGCTCAGCAAATGGCTCCCCGGTCTCAGGCCAGAATGATCTCGGGTTTGAGGAACTTTTTCGACTATCTGATTTTCGAAGACCTCCGAAAAGAAAACCCTACTGATCTGCTTGAGTCACCTAAAATTGGTCGAAAACTGCCGGACACTTTGTCTGAAAAGGAGATCAACAGCATCATTGGCGCCATTGATCTCAGCAAACCTGAAGGGGAACGAAACAGGGTAATGCTGGAAGTACTTTATAGTTGTGGGTTGAGGGTAAGCGAAATGATCGGGTTAAAGATCTCCGATCTGTATTTTGAAGAAGGGTTTATCAAAGTGACCGGCAAGGGCAACAAACAACGATTCGTTCCCATCAACGCCTATACAATAAAATTGATCGGAAACTATACAAACCTCATCCGATCAGGAATCAAGGTTCAAAAAGGATTTGAAGACACACTTTTTCTGAATCGCCGGGGCAGGCAATTGAGCAGAAATATGGTATTCATGATACTGAAAGAACTCACCCAAAAAGCAGGTATTTCGAAAATAGTGAGTCCGCACACCCTGAGACATTCATTTGCCACCCATTTGCTTGAGAACGGTGCTGACCTCAGGGCTATTCAGCAAATGCTGGGTCACGAAAGCATCACGACCACAGAAATTTACATGCACCTCGATAAAAAACATTTAAAACAGGTGGTTGAAAAATACCATCCTCGAAAATGATTTTTTATGCTTTCACATTATTAAGAAGAACTTGATTGTTCCAGGCTTCAGGAAATTTATGAATACATTTTTTGTCTCAATTCTTTGATGGAATCATTTTCAAGGTATTCATCAAAACTCATATACCTGTCAATTACGCCACGAGGAGTGATTTCGACAATCCTGTTCGCTACAGTTTGGGCAAATTCGTGGTCATGAGTTGAGAAAATAACAGTTCCCTTAAAATTCTTCAGGGCGTTGTTGAAAGCTTGAATAGACTCCAGGTCCAAGTGGTTAGTGGGCTCATCAATCAGCAATACATTGGCACGTTTCATCATCATTCTCGAAAGCATGCATCGTACCTTTTCACCTCCCGACAGTACATTGCTCTTTTTGAGGGCTTCTTCACCGCTGAAGATCATTTTACCCAGAAATCCTCTGATATGAACTTCTTCTCTTTCCTCCTCTGTTTTTGCATATTGCCTTAACCAGTCGACCAGGCTCAGGTTATTTTCGAAGAAACTTGCATTTTCAAGTGGCAAATAACCCTGTGTTGTAGTCACTCCCCATTTGTAGTCGCCCGCGTCAGGCTTTGCATTGTCTGAGATGATTTCATAAAATGCAGTAGCCGCACGTGATGCTTTTGAAAGCAGCACTACCTTATCCCCTTTCCTGAGATTCAGATCAATATTGTCAAAAAGCAACTCCCCGTCAAGCGATTTTGATAAATTCTCCACATGCAGAATCTGGTCTCCTGCCTCTCGCTCCTGTTCAAATATAATCGCCGGATACCTCCTGCTCGATGGCTTGATGTCAGCTATATTTAACTTGTCAATCATCTTCTTTCTACTGGTGGCCTGTTTTGATTTAGCTACGTTGGCTGAGAATCTGCGAATAAACTCTTCTAATTCCTTTTTCTTCTCTTCAGCCTTTTTGTTCTGCTGGGCTCGCTGCCTAGCCGCCAACTGGCTCGATTCATACCAAAAACTATAGTTGCCAGAATACTGGTTGATCTTACCAAAATCAATATCGGAGATATGTGTACAAACAGCATCCAAAAAGTGACGGTCATGGGATACGACGATGACCGTGTTGTCATAATTCGCCAGGAAATTTTCCAACCAGCCTATCGTTTCAAAATCAAGGTCATTGGTAGGCTCATCCATGATCAAAACATCCGGTGATCCAAAAAGGGCCTGGGCAATTAAAACCCTGACCTTTGATTTCCCGTCAAGATCTCCCATATTGCTGTAATGCATGTCCTCGGGAATACCCAGGGAAGACAACAAATTTGCTGCTTCACTTTCTGCGGTCCATCCACCCATTTCTTCAAATGTCACGCCAAGTTCACCTGCCAGCACACCATCTTCTTCGGAGAAATCCGGCTTGGCGTATACCTGGTCCAGTTGCTTTTTCAGCTCATACAAGGGTTTGTTCCCCATCATGACTGATTCGAGCACAGGAAATTCATCAAAGGCAAAGTGATTTTGTGAAAGCACTGACATTCTTTTTCCTTTATCAAGGCTTACAGAGCCTGAAGTAGGGTCGATCTCGCCCGACAGAATTTTTAAAAACGTGGATTTTCCCGCACCGTTCGCTCCAATAATCCCGTAGCAGTTTCCCTGGGTAAAAACCGTATTCACCTCGTCAAACAAAATTCTTTTCCCGAACTGAACAGATAAATTTGATACTGTTAACATGTATTTTTTAATTTTTTTGCAAAAATAGTTAATAATATGAGATATAACTATTAAAGCCTTCACAATTTTTCAAACAAAGGACAGTCTGCACTCTTTTAAACAAGCCAAATTCGTTAATTTTTTTAACCTTTTTCAGGCGAATTTTTAACACCACATTAACAAGCCAAAGTGAGGTATATTAGTACATTTGCTTATGATGTTTAAATTTAAATGTTTGAAAAAAAATTACTTTACACCCGGAATAATCACTTTTTCATTATTACTCTCTATGCTCGTTTTAACGGGCTGTGATTATTCAGGTGGAAAAGATACAGTCACTTTCTTCGGAGGCAAGATCAAAAACCCGAAAGATGATTATGTATATTTTTCAAAAGGCATGGAGGTACTTGACTCAGCCAGATTAGATGAAAACAATAAATTTTCTTTTCAATTAGATTCTCTTGACTTAGGGCTTTATACCTTTAAGCACGGTGCTGAATTTCAATATTTATACCTGGAGCCACAAGATAGCCTCTTACTTTATCTCAATACCTGGGATTTTGACGAATCTTTGATTTTCAGTGGTAAAGGAAGTGCAAAGAATAATTATCTGATCAATCTGTGGTTACAGCAAGAGCGAAATGAAAAAGGTTTTAAATCAAATTATAAATTAGATGAGGCCGGTTTTTCAAAAGCCATTGATGAAGGCATCAAAAAGCAGCTCGACCAGTACAACAATTTCCTGGAAAACCAGGGAGAAGCCCCCTCACCCTATTTTGACAAATTGGTTAAAGCGGGTATTTATTATCCCTTCTATTATTTTAAAGAAATGTATCCGCGCAGGCATCAAAGAATGATAGGGGTGAAAGAAAAAATGGAATTAAGTGAAGATTTTTACAGTTACCGTGATCAAATCGACATCAATGACAAATCCCTTCTCGATTTTGGATTTACACCTGTTCTGATCAATACCTATCTTTATAATATTGCAGATGAGCAATACATGAAGGATCCTGAGCACCAGATCTTTGAAATCACCTACATGAATACAGTCATTGAAAAGATACAGGTCGAATCCTTTAAGAATTCACTCCTGGCCAAAGCCGTTTGGTCTTCTTTATCAAACAATAATGTATCGGAGGAGGACAGCAGAAAAATTCATGAGTTTTTCTATGCGAACTGTTCAGATGAGAAATACAAGGTTGAATTGAAAAAATCAATAGCCCAAAAGGAAAAAATCAAATGTGGCGAGGCCATGCCTAAATTAACGGCATACAGTTTGGACGATTCAGAGGTTGAGATCAATGGTCTGATTAAAAACTCCGGTACCGTAATTTATTTTTGGCCCGAAGATATTACCCATGTTGAACTTTTGACGAGTAAACTGAAATACCTTGAAAAAAAGCATCCTAATATTGTATTTATAGGAATCGAAAGAAGTAAATCTCCCGAAGAATGGAGAAAATTCATCAAATCGCACAAGCTTTCAAAAAACTCACAATTCAGGATCGCAAAAAATTCTGAAATTTATTCTTGGTATGAAGGTGATATGGCGAGAACCATCGTCGTGAACTCACAGGGAAGGGTTGAAAATGGTTTTCTGTTTTTTAATGACAGTAAACTGGATTATTATCTGAAAACCATTAATTAACACTGATTTATAGCATACTTCGTTAAATTAGTCTTATTTTTGCAAACTCTAAAACATAAAACAACATATTTATTTGCAAACCAGAGTTTTACAAATAAATGAGGTTTTGCAAAAAAAATATATGTCGATATTTAAAGAACTTGGATTAAGCCAAGAAGTAGTGGATTCATTAACGGAATTAGGCTATGAACAACCTACTGAAATACAGAAAATTTCCATTCCACAAATACTGAGCAGCAAGAATGATTTAAAGGCCTTTGCCCAAACCGGAACCGGTAAAACAGCAGCTTTCAGTTTACCCATTCTGGAACAGATCAACATCGCCAATAAAAATACACAGGCGATCATTTTGTCTCCGACAAGGGAACTGGCCATACAGATTGCCAATAACATCAATGATTTCTCAAAAAATTTAAAGGGTTTGAACGTACTCGCCGTTTATGGAGGAGCCAACATTGAAGACCAGATCAGGTCCTTGAAAAAAGGTGTTCAGATCGTAGTTGGAACACCCGGAAGAACCCTGGATCTTATTAAAAGAAAAAGGCTTCAACTCAGCAGCATTGAATGGCTAGTGCTCGATGAAGCAGATGAAATGTTGAATATGGGGTTCAAGGAAGAACTTGACAAGATTCTTGAATCAACCCCGGCTGACAAACAAACTTTACTGTTTTCGGCAACTTTTCCAAAAGAAGTGGAATCGATTGCCAGAAACTATATGCATAATGCCGTTGAAATCTCTGCAGGACAGAAAAACATAGGCGCTGAAAGTGTTTCGCATGAATTTTACCAGGTTTCTGACAGAAACCGCTATCCTGCGTTAAAACGGATTGCCGATGTCAATCCTGATATTTATTCCATTGTGTTTTGCCGAACCCGAAGAGAGACCAAAGAAATTGCTGAAAAGCTCATTGAAGATGGTTATAATGCGGATGCACTTCATGGAGATCTTTCTCAGGCCCAAAGAGATATGGTCATGCAGAAGTTCAGAAATAAAAACCTACAGATCCTTGTGGCCACCGACGTTGCGGCCCGCGGACTGGATGTAGATGACCTGACCCATGTCATCAATTATAAATTACCGGATCAGGCAGAAAATTATACACACAGAAGCGGGAGAACGGGTAGAGCCGGAAAAAAAGGTATCTCCATCGCGATCATTACCGCCAAAGAAAGAAACAAGCTCAACCCGATTGAAAGAAAAATAAAAAAGAAATTTGTCCAGGCCATGGTACCTAACGGAAAAGAAATCTGTGAGGTTCAGTTGTACAAATTAATCGATAAGGTTCACGACATTGAGATCAATGAAAAGGAAATCAAGGATTATCTGCCCGATATCTATGAAAAACTGCAGGAACTTGACAGAGAAGAATTGATCAAACGTTTCGTTTCCATCGAATTCAATCAGTTCTTGTCATACTATCAAAATGCAAGAGACCTGAACAATGATGACAGACCTGAAAAGAGAAGGTCTGGTGACGAATCAATGAGCCGTTTTTATGTGAGTCTTGGTAAAATGGACAACCTCACACCGGCCAGGCTCATAGGGTTGATCAACGAGCAACTCAAGAAAAGAGACGTTGAGATAGGACAAATTGAAATCCTAAAAAGTTTTTCATTTTTTGAGATTGATAAGAATTATGCAGATGATATTCTTGAAAAACTGAACGGAGCCCAGTTCAATAACCGGCGTGTGATTGCTGAATTGACATCCAAGCCCAAATCAGGCAGAAAAAACAGGTCCTCAAAAGGATTTGGGAAAAAAGACAGTAGCCATGAAAGAAAGGATGGCTACAGGGCAAAAAAGAAATATAAAAGTACTTCAGGTGTCACAAGGCGTAAAAGAAGGTAGATTTTTTTAGCAAATATGATAAAACCTTTGATTCTATGCCCTATTGGCTTAAAATTAAAGGTTTTTTTCTGCCTATTACTTATTATTTCTTAAAATCCTGGCCAGTAAATCAAGGGTTTCAGCAACTGATTTTTTTAAGCAACGAGCTATCTTCTGGAGTAATTTGGTGATTCTTTGGTAATCGTCACATTATGCGGATGGCTTTCTGCGATTCCAGATGAAGTAATCCGAACGAACCTGGCCTTTTTGTGATCCTCGATATTCTTGCTCCCGCAGTACCCCATTCCGGCTCTTAACCCTCCCAAAAACTGATGCATGGTTTCGTACACTTCACCTTTATAAGGTACCCTGCCTACGATTCCTTCCGGAACAAGTTTTTTCACATCGTCTTCAACGTCCTGGAAATACCTGTCTTTGGAACCCTTTTCCATGGCTTCAATTGAACCCATGCCACGGTACGATTTGAATTTTCTTCCCTCGAATATGATCGTCTCACCCGGAGATTCTTTTGTACCTGCTAACAAAGAGCCCAACATTACGGTATCTGCACCGGCTGCAATCGCTTTTGGAATGTCTCCGGTATACCTGATTCCTCCATCGGCAATAAGGGGAACACCCGTGCCCTTTACAGCAGCAGCCACTTCCATGATAGCAGACAATTGAGGAAATCCGACACCCGCTACGACTCTGGTGGTACAAATCGATCCCGGACCTATGCCCACTTTAACCGCATCCGCACCTGCTTCTATTAAAAATCTCGCAGCATCTGCAGTAGCAATATTTCCTACAATAATATCCGTTGAAGGATACGCTGACTTTATTTTCTTTAAAATATCCACGACACCCTTCGAATGACCATGCGCAGTATCTATCACCAGGGCGTCAACACCTTCCTTAATCAAAGCAGAAGCCCTTTCTAATGAATCACCTGTAACACCAATGGCAGCAGCTACCCTTAATCTTCCGTAGTTGTCTTTATTGGCTTGAGGATTTTCACTCACCTTAATAATATCTCTATAGGTTATTAAACCTACAAGCTTTCCAGCATCACTCACCACGGGCAACTTTTCTATTTTATGCTCCTGCAGTATCATTTCTGCCTGCTTCAGGGAAGTTCCTTCTTTGGCAGTGATAAGATTTTCGGAAGTCATGACCTCAGACACAAGTCTATCATTATCATTCTCAAACCTCAGGTCTCGATTGGTAAGAATACCTATAAGCTCATTTTCATCATTCACGACCGGAATACCACCTATCTTGTATTTTCTCATCAAGGATTTCGCATGAGCCACATTCTTGTCTTTGGAAAGGGTAATAGGATCAATGATCATTCCTGATTCTGATCTCTTTACCTGTTTGACTTCAGAAGCCTGCATAGCGATGGTCATGTTTTTGTGAAGAATTCCTATTCCTCCTTCACGTGCCATGGCAATTGCCATATCTGATTCCGTCACCGTATCCATGGCTGCGGATATAATGGGTGAATTAATCGTAATATTCCTGGTGAATTTAGTTTGAATACTTACATCACGAGGTAAAACTTCTGAAAAAGCAGGAACAAGCAGTACGTCGTCGTAAGTAAGTCCTTCAAGCAAAATTTTGGGAGT
>CBDUAP010000125.1:0-8782 GCA_965365165.1 uncultured Flavobacteriaceae bacterium | reverse complement strand
TTTCTCAAGTATTAAGAGCAGGTAGAAGAACCTATTTTTTTGATGTAAGAGAAACGAAGGCTGGTGATTATTATTTGACAATAACAGAGAGCAAAAAATTCACTCATGAAGATGGATCTTTCCATTATAAAAAGCACAAAATTTATCTATACAAAGAAGATTTTAATGAGTTTTCTGACATTCTGAATCAGTCAACCTCTTTTATTCTTGATGAAAAAGGGCAGGAAGTCATTAGTGAACGCCATCAAAAAGATTACCATAAGATCAATGGTGAAGATTTGAACGGAAGTCAAACAAATGATGCTTCCACGGATAGTTTTACCGATGTAAACTTTGAAGATATTTAAAAAAAAACCATCCCGAGGGATGGTTTTTTTTTAAGCCGTTACCAGATCCTGGTTTTCTATCCCGGTTCCTGAAAACAATCCTTCGTTCAATAGGTTCAGTACAGATACCTTGTCAGCTGTTTTTACCAAAAAGGATAGATTATAATTACTTCCTCCATAAGAAATCATCCTGATAGGAATGTCTTTGAGGCTATTGAAAATAGCAGATGTAATCCCTTTTTTATTCTGGGCAAGATCACCTGCAATACAAATGATGCTCAATTCTCCATCAACTTCAATATTACCGAATCCCCGAAGTTCACTTAATATTTCATCGAGCCTCGTCGTATTATCAATGGTTAACGAAACAGCTACTTCGGACGTGGTGATCATGTCAATTGAAGTTTTGTTTTGTTCGAAAACCTCAAATATCTTTTTGAGAAAACCATAGGCCATGAGCATTCTGTAAGATTTGATCTTGATCGCTGTTATATTGTCCTTTGCGGCAATCGCCCTTATCTTTTCTGAGCGTGCCTTATTGTGTATAAGAGTGCCAGGACAATCGGGCTTAAAGGTATTCTTGAGCAAAACCGGAATGTTTTTTTCCTGTGCCGGAATAATACTTTGCGGATGCAAAATCTTGGCTCCGAAATAAGCCAGCTCGGCGGCTTCATCAAATGAAATTTCCTTAACAGAAAAGGTATGGTCTACGTACCTGGGATCATTATTGTGCATCCCATCTATATCGGTCCAGATTTGAATTTGTTGTGCACCTATTGCAGCACCTATCAATGAAGCACTGTAATCACTTCCTCCCCTTTTTAAATTATCAATTTCTCCCTTGGCATTTCTGCAAATAAAACCCTGGGTAATCCATGTATCGGTCTCTCCGTGATTTGCCAAAACCTTCAGCAAGCGATCTTGGATCACTTCCGTTTTAGGCTCTCCTAATTGATCAATATGCATAAAATCAAGTGCAGAGATCAGGGCAGGCCTGTTTCCGCTGTCTTCCATAAAGAGCTGAAACAAATTTGTAGATACAAGCTCTCCCTGAGCCATAAGGATTCTTTCCTCCTTGTCTGTGAATTCACTGTTGACCATTGACAGCAGCAGCTGATGGTGTTTGCTTAAAAATACCTGAGCCTTGTAAAAAACGTCATCCCCGATCAGTAATTCCCGGGCAACCTCTGCGTATTTATCATTCAAACGATTGACCTCGGCCATGGCTTCTGCAGTATTTCCGAACCTCAAATGAGCTGCGATGCCAACAAGTGTATTTGTCACCCCAGACATAGCCGACAGAACAACAAGCCTGGGGCCTGAAACTTTATTCACAATTTTGGCAACTTTTCTGAAATTTTCAACAGAACCCACCGATGTGCCACCAAACTTTAAAACGATCATAATTCTTTTTTTGGCAAATATTTGTAAAAAAACACAACCTGAGAAATTTTTATAATATATTTACATATTATAACAAATTGTGTAATTTTTAACAATGAAAACAATCCAGGAAACTGTAGAAACCATCATTCACAGAACACCGTTCATTGAAGAGGCAATGCAGGATAAATTGATCAATGTATCCTCTCTCGCCCGTCTGATACAGCCCGAGGTTGAAAAAGCCATGGGTAAAGACGTAAAAACTGGGGCAATCATGATGTCCATCAACAGGATGTCTCCCATTGAATTGTTAAAGATCAGAAAAAACATCAGGGCACTTTCTTTGAAACTAGGTGACTTTATTGTAAGATCAGATCTTTTTGATTATACGTTTAAAAATTCAAATACTTTGCACAAACACATTTCCATGATCTTTGCAAAAATTGGAAACAACAGGGAATCTTTTTTCACGGTGTCACAGGGAATCTTTGAAACAAATATCGTCATCAGCTCAAATTTAAAGGAGGAAATTGACAATATTTTCAAGAAAGAGGAATTGATCAGCTCCATGTCAAAACTGGCATCTATTACGATAAAATTGCCAAAAACCAACCTTGAGCAATCCGGGATATACTATTTTATACTTAAGCAACTCGCATGGGCCAACATACCCGTCCAGGAGGTGATTTCAACGACTCATGAAATAACCCTGGTCGTCAAGGAAGCAGATATAAACAAAACCTTTTCGATATTGATAGACCTTAAAAAGACTTGATTCAAGCCTTGCGTCACCTTAGCCTCTGGTTGTATCTTTGCTGAAAAAATTCAAAATACATATAAAGCATATAGTTCACTTCCATGCCATATTCGATGGTTGGCTGATAGTCTATCATTTGCATGTAAAGGTTCGGGTCATAATAGCCCGGCATTAAAACCCGTCGATTCCATTCAGCAACTAAGAACCTGTTTCTCATTTCCAGCCATTCTATAGTATAATAACTCATGGGTCTTTGAGTCATCAACCAATTATTAAACCCAATATCGAGAATAATGATCTCGTATTCCAATTCTTCATTTTCAATTCTGATGGTATCAATACTTTGCTCCTGGGAAATTTCCTTTCCCTTTTCGGTTGCTTTTTGTGTTGATTCACATCCGTAAACAAGTATAAAAAACAAAAAAACAATCAATATTTCTTTCATAACTTTTAATTTAATGATATAAAATTAATGCCCGGAGCAGATCAAAAAAACTCTTTGAACACAAGCCCCAGCTGTTCGATACAATCACCAGCAGTAAAAGACTCCATAGATTCCTTGGCCTGGATCCCCAGATCAGCCGATCTTCCATGGATATAAACCCCTAAAAGTGCTGCATCCAAAGGGTCATATCCCTGCGCCAAAAATCCTGTGATGATTCCTGTTAGCACGTCCCCGCTGCCCGCTGTTGCCAACCCCGTATTTCCTGAAGTATTGAAAAATATTCTTCCCCGATGGGATATAGTGGTATAGGTTCCCTTTAAAACGATCAGGCATTCATGTGCCTTCGAATATGCAAGTTGCTTTTCCAATTTTTCGTAATCATTCTTCCAGGGCCCAACCAGGCGTTCAAACTCTTTCGGGTGGGGCGTTAGAATATTTCCCCTGGCAATCAAATCTGAGAGCTCCTGATGCGCTGCAATAATGTTGATTGCATCAGCATCAAGGACCATAGGGATTTTATTCCCGGCTAAAAAAGCCGCAAATCCCTTTTTTGTTTTCACATGCGTGCCCATACCCATTCCTATTCCGATTGCAGTTGGCTCTGTTTTAAAATTAAAATACTGCAGGTAATTTTCGTCATCTACTTCGGTCATTATTTCCGGATTTGATGTTTGCATCGCGGTATACCCACATTTGGGGATATACGTTGTCACCAGCCCGCTTCCTGCTTTCAATGCTGCTTTGGAAGCCAAAATCACTGCACCTATCTTACCGAAACTGCCACCAATGATCAAACCATGTCCGTAGGTTCCTTTATGGGAAAATTTATCCCTGACCCTTAATTTGCCCTTCACGTTTTCAAAATCTATTGTATAAAAAACACTTTCAACAGCTTCAATACAGGCCTGGTCTAAACCAATATCAAGGACCTCCCAGTTTTTTATAAAGAATCTATTGTCTGGCAGTAAAAATGCCAGTTTAGGATTTTGAAAGGTCAATGCCAGGTCAGCTCTTATGACCGCATCTTTATCAGATACTGGTAACTCTGAAAAGAGTCCTGATGGAATATCTATGGCAATTATCTTTGCTCCTGAATGATTGATTTTCTCAATGACTGACTTGGCCAAGCCTTCTGGGTTTCCTTTCAGGCCAATTCCAAAAATCGCATCTATGACCAGTTCCCCGTCGAGAACTTCGGGAAATTTTTTTACAGCATCGATTTCTTGAGGAACGGTTCCAACACGGATCAATCGCTTCAGGTTTATTTGGAAATCTGTGCTGCTCCGTTTGCTTATTTTGACAATATAAGGGAGTACTTTATATCCTTTTTCAAGAAGTAACCTGGCAATCACCAGTCCATCTCCCCCATTGTTACCCATGCCACAAAAAATATGTACCTGAACAGAAGGATCTAACCCAATGTGCAGGATTCTATCCACGCATTTCTGACCAGCCCTTTCCATCAGATCCGTTGATGATATGGGCGTGTTTTTAATGGTGGCCTGATCTGCTTTATAGATATCGGATGACGAAAGGATTTTCATGTTCCTGATTCTTGATTAAATTTAATCAAAAAACAGGAATAAATCATGATCATAAAAACATATAAAAAATAGTCGGGGAAATTAAGTATTCTCAGCACTTGTATTTACTGACTAAACTAACCTGAGAGATTATCCCTTGAAAACACCCATATCACTGTATTTTTCCATACGTTTTTCCACAAGTTTTTTTACAGGCAGGCTATTCAACTCTTTAAACGCTTTTTTTATGGCGGCTTCAACTGTTTTATAGGTCTTTTCCCGATCAGTATGCGCCCCACCCAATGGTTCTTTGATAATGCCGTCGATCAATTTAAGCTTACTCATATCTTTGGCGGTAAGTTTTAGTGCTTCAGCAGCCGTTTCCTTATATTCCCAGCTTCTCCATAATATAGACGAGCACGATTCAGGCGAAATAACCGTATACCAGGTATTCTCAAGCATCATCACCTTATCTCCAACACCTATGCCAACAGCTCCACCCGAGGCCCCTTCGCCAATGATGATACTGATGATGGGTGTTTTTAAACGGGTCATTTCAAAAATATTTCTGGCAATGGCTTCACCCTGTCCTCGTTCTTCAGCCTCAAGCCCCGGATAAGCCCCGGGAGTGTCTATCAAAGTAACAACAGGTATGCTGAATTTTTCAGCCATTTTCATCAACCTCAAAGCCTTTCGATATCCTTCAGGGTTTGACATACCAAAATTTCGGTATTGTCTTGTTTTTGTGTTATAACCCTTTTGCTGCCCTATAAACATAAATGACTGGTTGCCGATCTTGCCCAGACCGCCTACCATGGCCTTGTCATCTTTTACATTCCTGTCACCGTGCAGTTCCATAAAAGTGCCTTTGGTCAATGCCTTTATAAAATCAAGGGTATAGGGTCTGGAAGGGTGCCTTGACAGCTGGACTCTTTGCCATGCAGTTAAATTTTTAAAAATCTCCTTACGGGTATGTTCCAACTTAGATTCAATCTGCTGACAAGTTTCGGTAACATCCACATCACTCTCCTCACCAATCAATTTGCATTTTACCAGTTGATCCTCCAAATCCTTAATTGGTAATTCAAAATCGAGATATTCCATTCTATTTACATTGAAATTATACAATCATTCGTGGTTACAAATATATAAACTTTGACCAACTATTGCCGTTTAGTTTTTATTCTTCGTTTGATAGCACTGCTTTTTATAAATCCATTCAAAAGCACACTGCAAAAAATGACTGCGGCACCTAAATAAAAACTTGAACTCATCAATTCTTTCTCGCCAAAAATGAGTAAAGCCAGTACGATGCCATAAACCGGTTCTAAATTATTGGTCAGCACGATGGTAAAAGGGCTCATTTTCTTCAATAAATTTGTTGCAACTACAAAAGGATAAGCAGTACATATCGTTGCCAATACCAGTAAAAATAACCAGTCACTTCGCTTCAGAACAAAGAAGGAACTCGAAAATTCACCCTGGTAAAAAAGTACTACCGTCAAAAACAAACCGGCAAAAAACAACTCATAAAAAGCGATCTTGCTTCCCGAATAAGATTTGATCAATCTGCTGTTGTAAACAGAGAACAAAGCGACCAGAAAAGCAGAAATCAGCGCAACGATGATCCCCCTTGCATAGAGGGTCTCACTTTTAAAAATTATGGCAAATCCAAAAATAGCCCCTACAGCCAGGATCAGTTCATAAGGCTCAAATTTTTTTCGTTCAAAAAATGGTTTGATCAGGACCACAAAAAAGGCACTGGATGACATTGTTATCAGTGTCGTCGAGACAGTGGAAATTTTTATGGCATAAAAAAATGTAACCCAATGCAAAGCTACTACAACCCCTCCAAAAATGAATTTTAGCAGGTCACTCCCCCTTTCGCGGAAAGGAACCTTTTTGATCTTAATAATAATAAATAAAACTGCTGAGGCCATGAATACCCTGAACCAGACCAGAGGAATGGCATCCAAAGTGATTAGGGCACCCAAAATGGCAGTAAATCCCCAAATGAAAACAATGAAATGAAGATGCAGCTGGTTCTTAAGTTTATTTGTTGGCATTGATATATAAATATAAAGCGATAAGGCCAAAAATCGTATTAGGGATCCAAACCATGATAAAAGGCATGGATTCTGCCGTTGAGCCCAGCACTTCAGACACTTTCATGAAAAAAACATAAAGGAACATCAAGGCAATACCCGCAGCAAGGTTGTACCCGATTCCTCCTCGCCTCTTTTTTGAAGCAAGGGTCACAGCGATCAGCGTCAGCACAAAGGACGAAATAGGCAAACTGGTCCTTTTGTAAAGCTCTACTTTATAATTATTAAGATTTTTGACTCCTCTGTTTTCTGATTGCCTGATGTGCTGCCCTAGTTCCGTCGAGGGCATTTCTCTTGCGAGATAATCAACGTATAAAAGGTCCTTGGGCTGAAAATTAAAGGTAGTATCCATAAAACTGCCCGAATCCAGGCTGTCTTTGGCAGCACCAATATAACGCTTTCTGTAGGTGCTCAACCGGTAGGTACTGTCTTTCTCATTCCACCGGATGTTTTGCGCTATGATCTTATATTTCATCTGGTTGCCATCAAAATGTTCGTAAGAAAAATTATAGCCGTTCTTGGTTTTAAAATTAAAATAACCAAAATAGACATAATCGTCATCACTCAGCTGAAGGCTGACCTTACTCACAGAACTTTTTGTTTTCTTTTTGTAAATGGACCGCAAATAGCTCTCTTCAAATTTTTCCAAAGATTTGTTTGATTTGGGTACCACAAAATGGTTGGCATATAATGAAATTATCGTGATGATGGTGGCCCCGATCAAATAGGGTTTCAAAAATCGATTGAATGAGACTCCGGAACTGTGGATCGCAATGATTTCAGAGTTGTTTGATAGTTTTGAAGTGAACATGATCACGGAAATAAATAGGGCCAGTGGCATGAAGGTATTTCCGTAATTGATGATAAAATGAAGGTAGTAATCGTTAATGATTTCCTCTACCGTAAGCTCTTCCGCTTTGAGAAATTTACCCACTTTTTCTGATACATCAATTGCCATGGCGATTGGTATCAAAATAAGCAGGGTGAAAATAAAAGAAGTGAAATATTTTCTCAGTATGTATCTGTCCAGAATTTTCATATTTGGAAAATATTAAATTTCAAGGATAAGGCCATAAGCTCGAGTAATTACAATCTTTTGTCCATTTGACGGACCATCTTTTGCTTCCAGTCAGCAAAATCTCCTGCTAAGATATGCTTTCTGGCTTCACGAACCAACCACAAATAAAAGCCTAAATTATGTATGGAGGCTATTTGCTTCCCAAGGTATTCATTTGCGGCGAACAAATGCCTGACATATGCCTTTGAGTATTGGGTGTCAACCGGACTGATTGCCATTTCATCAAGAGGCGAAAAGTCATTTTCCCATTTTTTGTTTCTTATATTGATTGTACCATGCGCGGTAAACAGCATGCCATTTCTTCCATTTCGGGTAGGCATAACACAATCAAACATATCGATGCCCAAGGCAATGTTCTCCAAAATGTTGATCGGGGTTCCAACTCCCATCAAATAACGGGGCTTTTCTTTCGGTAAAATGGCCGTAACAATTTCCGTCATTTCATACATTTCTTCTGCAGGTTCTCCTACAGAAAGCCCACCGATTGCATTTCCTTCAGCACCGGCCTCTGCAATATATTCCGCAGACTGTTTTCTCAAGTCCTTAAAGGTGCTCCCCTGAACGATCGGAAAAAAACACTGTTTAAAATCGTATTTTTCGGGATGTTCGGCAAGATATTTCATGCACCTGTCAAGCCAGCGATGGGTCATGTGCATAGAGTTCCTTGCATAATTATATTCACAGGGATAAGGCGTACACTCGTCAAATGCCATGATAATATCAGCGCCGATTTTTCTCTGGATCTCCATGGAAAACTCCGGAGAGAAAAAATGTGAGGACCCGTCAATATGAGATTTGAATTTAACCCCTTCTTCCTTGATCTTTCTGTTTTCTGATAACGAATACACCTGATAACCTCCTGAATCTGTCAAAATGGGCCGCTTCCAGTTCATGAACTTGTGAAGTCCTCCTGCGGCTTCCAGAATATCTGTTTTTGGCCTTAAATAAAGGTGGTAGGTATTTCCCAGTATGATATCTGCATTGATGTCTTCTTCCAACTCTTTTTGATGGACCCCTTTCACAGAAGCAACGGTCCCCACAGGCATAAAAATCGGCGTTTCAATAAGCCCGTGATCCGTGACCATGGTACCCGCCCTTGCCGAGCTCCCTTTATCCGTTCCTTTGATCTCAAATTTCATTGTGTTCCATCAAAAATTATACTTGG
>CBDUAP010000124.1:0-8931 GCA_965365165.1 uncultured Flavobacteriaceae bacterium | reverse complement strand
AGCGCATGACCATTTTCTTGGCAGGCTCTGCAGGCCGCATACCCTTTGATGAAGGTCCGGGGAAAGATGGTGGATACGGGCCTTACCGTCAATCCGAAAGAAAACACCTTTACCAGAAATATGCAGACCAGCTCATAAAATCAGGAAAGGCATATTACGCTTTTGATACGGCAGAAGAACTTGATTTTCACAGAACAGATCATCAGGAAAAAGGAAAAACCTTTATTTACAACTGGCATAACCGACTAAAATTAAAAAATTCACTGACCCTGTCAAAAGAGGAGGTGGCAAAAAAAATTAACGCAGGCGAAAAGTATGTTGTCAGGTTTAAATCGCCCACCGACGAAATTTTGCAGCTCAAGGACATGGTTCGTGGAGAAATGAAAATCGATACCAACGTGCTGGATGACAAAATACTATTCAAATCAGACGGTATGCCCACCTACCACCTGGCCAATATTGTGGATGATCACTTAATGAAGATCACTCACGTGATCAGGGGCGAAGAGTGGTTACCTTCAATGGCGCTGCACGTGCTTTTATATCGGGCTTTTGAATGGGAAGTACCTGAATTCGCACACTTACCTTTAATCCTTAAACCAACGGGAAAAGGTAAATTAAGCAAGAGGGATGGTGATAAACTGGGATTCCCCGTATTCCCTTTGGAGTATACGAATCAAGCTACAGGGGAAGTATCAAAAGGTTACCGTGAAGACGGTTATTTTCCAGAAGCATTTATCAATATGCTGGCCTTTTTGGGATGGAATCCGGGCACCGAACAGGAATTGTTCACACTTGAAGAATTGATTCAGGCTTTTGAACTCGAAAAAGTTGGTAAATCCGGATCAAAATTCGATGCTGATAAAACCAAATGGTTTCAGCATCAGTACCTGATCAGAAAAAGTAATAAAGAACTGGCTGATTTGTTTGTGCCACTGCTGAACAAGCAACTCAATACATCTCCTGAGAAATCCTTAGATATGGAATATATCATCAATGTTGTTTCGCTGATCAAGGAAAGGGCAACTTTCGTCGAAGAATTCTGGGAACTTTCTGATTACTTTTTTATGGCTCCGGTGGCTTACGATCAGAAAGCAGTCAAAAAGAACTGGAAAGAAAATACTCCAAAAATCATGGAAGAATTAATTTTGGTCCTTAAAGATATCACCGAATTTTCATCGGAAAACGTGGAAAATGCCATAAAAAAATGGATCACTGCTAAAGAAATTGGCTTCGGACAGGTGATGCAACCACTAAGATTAAGTCTTGTCGGCGCATTAAAGGGGCCTCATTTGCCTCAAATAGCATCGGTGATAGGTAGAGAAGAAACTTTGAAAAGAATTGACACAGCGCTTAAAAATATAGGTTAATCACCTAAATTTTAGATCAAAGTTCCACTTTGACATTATAGCCTTTCAGGGTCTCTTTATAATTCTCAGGAATGAAATTAGCCTGATCGAAGGCTGCTTTTCTGTTTTTTCGGTTATTAATATGCTCAATTGATCTTAAAAACCTGCGTAAATCATTTTTGTCGGAGATGATCAATCCCGGAACTTTACAACTTACTCCATTATCATCCTTGGCTACCATTGAAAAATAGGAAGAATTGCAGTGCTTTTGTTTACCCGTTTGCAGGTTTTGAGACATTACCCGAATACCAACCACCATGGAGGACCTTCCCACATAATTGATTTTGGCCTTTAAAGTGACCAACTCTCCTACTTCGATCGGATTTAAAAAATCTACGCGGTTCACAGAAGCGGTCACACAATACCTCCCGCAAAATTTAGATGCTGCTGTAAAGGCAGCCTTGTCCATGAGCGATAAAATGAATCCGCCGTGAATTTTACCGCTAAAATTGGTATGAGAAGGCAACATTAGTTCCGTCAGGACAATTTCTGAGCTTTTGGTTGATTTAAAGGAATCATTCATCACTGTTTGAATCTTTATTGTTCTTTAGAACTTCTACGTCTTTGACATAATATTTTGTGTCACCCAGCCAATAAAAAGTACCAAACCTTTCGATATAGGTAAGTTTTACTTTTTTTCCTTGATATTCTTTTAATTTCTCCAATACCTCTTTATCGCTTTTTTGAACAGAAAAATTGAATTGCTGTTCTTCCGAAACCCCCTGACTCAAGCGTCCTTCCCATGTTTTAAAAACCAAGCCTCTCTTTGAAATTTTAATGAGTTCGCCGGCTCTGTACCCTTCGCTGAAGGTCACAAAATAAATGAACAAAACATAGATTAAAAATATGATGAAAATGGAAACAACGGAATAGGTAAGAAATCTTTTCATAGATATTGAGTGATTTTAAAATTCAAAAATAGTGATTTAATTTTCCTTTAAGCTGATACGGTTAAAATGAAATATTTATTCGTAACTTTATTAGTCACAACATTAAATTCAATTTTATGATCACAAGTATACCGATTATTGTAATAATATTGCTTATTCTCATCTTTGGACTGTTTATTGTAAAACAACAAACAGCATTTATCATCGAGCGTTTTGGTAAGTTTCAGAGCATAAGATCTGCCGGTCTTCATTTTAAGATTCCTTTGATTGACCGCATCGCGGCAAGGCTGAGTTTAAGAATACAACAGTTAGATGTAGTAGTAGAGACCAAAACCAACGACGATGTGTTCGTACAGCTTAAAATATCTGTTCAGTACCAGATATTAAAAGATAAGGTTTATGATGCTTACTATCGTTTACAGAATCCTCACGAACAATTGACGGCTTATATTTTTGACCTGGTCAGGGCTGAAATTCCTAAAATGATCCTCGACGATGTGTTCGAAAAGAAAGACGATATTGCCTTTGCCGTAAAAAGGGACCTGAAAGAAGCCATGCTTGATTACGGTTACGATATTATAAAGGCCCTTGTTACAGATATTGACCCTGATGCCTCAGTCAAACAAGCAATGAACAGGATCAACGCAGCTGAAAGAGAAAAAGTGGCCGCACAGCATGAAGGAGACGCACAACGTATTTTAATTGTTGAAAGAGCCAAAGCTGAAGCAGAAAGCAAAAGATTGCAGGGAAAGGGAATTGCCGATCAAAGAAGAGAAATTGCTAAAGGCCTGGAAGAAAGCGTTGATACACTGAACAAAGCCGGAATCAACCCTCAGGAAGCCTCTGCTCTTATTGTGATTACGCAGCATTATGACACCCTTCAGGCCATTGGTTCAGAAAGCGCGAGCAACCTGATCTTACTGCCTAATAATCCTAATGCCGCAAGCAACATGTTGAACGATATGACGGCATCCTTATTGGCGGCGAACAAGATTAATGAAATGAATAAAAAGAAATCATAAAAGCAAAATGTTTAAACAAAAAAACCCCAAGCCTGATGGTTTGGGGTTTTTGATATGCCTTAAATTGGTCTTACTTTTTTTCTTCAGCTTTTTTAGCTTCTTCTTCTTCAGTGGTTGTGGCGTTTTTGAATTCTTTGATTCCTGTTCCCAACCCTTTCATTAATTCTGGTAATTTTTTACCTCCAAAAAGCAACAGAATGGCTAAACCGATGATTATCCATTGCCATGGACCAACAATACCTAAAAAAATCGTCTGTAACATCATTATTTTATCATTTAGAAGACAAAGTTACTAATTAAATTGATATTTCATTCACTATTGCTTCACATATCCTCCCAGCGATTCACTTTTTTTCAGTTCTTCGGGGTCACCTTTAAGGGTAATCATTCCACCTGTACTGGCGCTGGCATCAGCAAATTTTGACGCATATACATAGGCTAAGCCTCCTGTGTTGGCAGAAACATCTGCATTTTCTGTTTTCAGCTCTTCCCCTTTATAAATTCCACCCGTATTAACTTTAACACGCTGACGAGTTGACTCTCCTTCCAGTTTTATCATTCCTCCTGTTGTTGCAATCACTTCAAGTTCTTCTGTACCCAATTTTAACGTGATATGACCTGCCTCCTGGGCATTCACTTTCAATTTGTTTTGTTCAAATAAATCTTCTGAAAAAATATGAGACCCCTCGTTGGCATCGATCACGTCAATATCCTTTGAATAATACAGATAAACCATCACGTCATCAGCTGAAAAAGTATGGGTGATGTTAAGTGAAATTTTCAAAATGCCATTGTTGTTTTTAACACTGACTTGTGAAGACTTTGGACCATCAATTACAATTTTGGGAGAGTCACCTTTTTTTAATTCTACCTGTAAACCCCTAAAGGTTTTCACAGTGTGAAAATCTCCCAGGTTCATGGTTATTTCCTCCTGGGCAACTACAATATTCACAACAAACAATAATGCAAAAAAAATTCTTTTCATAAAACTAACATTTTCTAATAATCTAACTTAATTTTTAATAATTCATTTCCTATCGTTAGAAAGGAACAATAATGAGACCTCAAAAAATTCCCATTGTTACAGTATTTCTAATCTTCTATAAGGTTAAAATCCAGATGTTTTCTTTCAAGGTCTGTATTTTTAACCGTCACGGTGACCTGATCACCTAATTGGTACATTTTTTTTCTGGCTTGTCCTATCAAGGCGTATTGCTTCTCATCAAAGATAAAGTAATCACTTGTAATATCTTTTATTCTCACCATTCCCTCACATTTATTGTCAATGATCTCTACATAAAGTCCCCATTCTGTAACGCCTGAAATAACACCTAAAAACTCCAGATTCTGATGATCCTGCATATATTTGACCTGCATGTATTTGATAGAATCACGCTCAGCTTTGGTGGCCATGAATTCTCTTTCTGAAGAATGTTTGCATTTTTCCTCATATTCATCCACTTTTACTGATTTTCCTCCATCGAGATAATGTTGCAACAACCTGTGGACCATCACATCCGGATAACGCCTGATTGGTGAAGTAAAATGTGTATAATAATCAAATGCCAAACCATAATGACCAATATTATCAGTGGTATAAATGGCTTTACTCATTGATCTTATGGTTAAAGTTTCTATCATATTAGACTCAGCCTTTCCGTGAACATCAGCCAATAGCCTGTTTAGTGTTTTAACCGTACTACCTCTCGAACTGGTATCTATTCTATAGCCAAACTTGTTGATCACACCTTGTAAAAGTGCTAATTTATCGATATTCGGTTCATCGTGAACTCTGTAAACAAAAGTCTTTTTTTGCTTACCAATAAATTCTGCAACATACTTGTTGGCAAGAAGCATAAATTCTTCAATCAGTTTATTAGCATCTTTTGATTCCTTTACAAAAACACCTAAAGGGTTGGCATTTTCATCAAGTTCAAATTTTACCTCTGTTTTGTCAAATGAAATGGCACCCTGCTGCATTCTTCTTTTTCGTATTTTTTTTGCCAAATCATCTAATGTCAATATAGCAGTTGCTATTTCCTTTTCTTCATTTTTCGACCCGCCTTCAATGATTTCCTGTGCTCCATCATAAGTAAATCTTTTATTTGAATAAATGACAGTACGGCCAAACCAAGGTTCTATAACATGGCCTTTTTTATCCATTTCAAAAACAACCGAAAAAGTAAGTTTTTCCTCATTGGGTCTTAATGAACAAACATTATTTGAAAGGATCTCCGGTAACATAGGAACCACCCTGTCTACCAGATATACAGAAGTTGCACGATTATAAGCTTCTTCTTCAAGCACAGTATCCTCTTTCAGATAATGCGAGACATCCGCGATATGAATTCCTATCTCATAATTTCCGTTCTTTAGAATTTTAAAGGATAAGGCATCGTCAAAATCTTTTGCATCTTTAGGATCAATAGTAAAAGTAAGATCATTTCTCATATCCCTCCTGTTGCCAATCTCTGCTTCCGTTATTTCAATTGGAATTTTGGCTGCGTAGGTTTCAATATGTTCTGGAAAAGAATAAGGCAATCCATACTCCAGCAGGATCGAGTGAATTTCAGTATCGTGATCACCTGGTTTACCGAGCACGCGAAGTATTTTTCCAAAAGGGTTTTTAGAATTGGAAGGCCAGTCAGTCATCTCTGCCAGGACCTTATCTCCATCTTCTGCACCGAGTAAATCTTTAGGTGAAATAAAAATATCAGCATACATTTTCGGATCATCCGGCACCACAAAACCAAAATTTTTGCTTTTTTGAAGTACACCTACAAAATCTAACTTCGCTCTTTTTAAGACTTCAATAACCTCACCCTCCTGTTTTTTATTTACCCTTCTTTTGTAAACATATACCTTGACAATATCATTGTTGAGGGCATGATTAAGATTACGTAAGGGAATATAAATATCATGTTCAAGGTCTTCACATATTACATAAGCATTACCTCGAGAAGTTACCTCAATCCTGCCTTCGTGATAATACCTTTTTTTAGCAATGATATATTTACCAATAGATACCTCCTCAAGTCGGTCATCCACTTCCAGTTCTTTCAATTTTTGGATGATTTGGTTACGTCCGTCAGTATCATATACCTCCAGTTTGGAAGCAATCTGTTTATAATTATAAATTTTATTTGGATTCAGATTAAAAATTTCTAATATTTTTCTATCTAAATCCTTGATTTTATTTTGTTTACGTGATGGTATTCTTTTTTTTCTCTTTGACATTAAATCTATTTTTCTAATCGTTAAAAGTACGTATTAAAATCAAAACAGGAATCCTTTAAAAGTTAATAAAAAACAAATTGTATTTTGCATAAATGCAATCAAAATCTTTACATCCTTTTTGGTATGTTATATTTAATCCTGCTTCAGGAAATGGTAAGGGGCAAAAGAAAATCAGTCATATCAAAGCTTTAATGAAAAAGTATGGTATGAATTTTAAAATTGTAAAGACCCACTATCCCTGTCATGAAGCAATTTTGGTTCATGAGGCTGTTTCAAATGGATTCTACAATCTTATTTGCATTGGAGGTGACGGTACTTTACACCATATGGTTAACGGACTCATGCTACTTAAAAAAAATGATCGTGAAAAAGTAAGACTGGCTGTAATTCCGACCGGAACCGGAAATGACTGGGTAAAAAACTATAATATACCAACACATCCTGAAAAAGCCATAAAAATAATTACCAATAACAAGTGTTTTAGTCAGGATATCGGCCAGATCACATTAATAGACGAGCAGAAAAAAATATATTTCAACAATGCAGCCGGAATAGGTTTTGACGCTTATGTTGTTAAAAACGTAAGTCGTTATAAAAAATGGGGGAAATTGGCCTATTTATTCACTGCATTGTCCTGTTTTAAAAAATATCCGATAAAAATGTATTCAATTGTTTGTGACGGACATGAAATAAATGCTGAGTTATTAATGATTTCTTTAGGTTTATGTCAATACTCTGGAGCCGGTATGCAACTAACAGACTATAAAAATCATATCAGTGAACATTTTGACATGACCCTGATCAAATCTATCAGCTTAAATAAAATCATCAGAAACATTTTTAAATTATACCAGGGAAAAATAGATAAAATGATTGAAACGAATTGTTCTCAGGTTCGCTCCATAAGCATAAAGGCAAATTCATCAGCATATATACAGGCTGACGGAGAATTACTGGGGAAGGGAAATGCTCAAATCATCCTGATTCCAAAAGCAATCTCATTTATTATTTCATAAATTTTAACATTTTTGTAACATTTCCAATCTATTCTCGTCTTTACTATATATGAGAACCATTGTTAAAATAATCATCGCCTGCATTTTTATCTTCGGATTGAGTATTTATGCGACAAAAAAAAGTATTGACTATACTTTTAAGCAGACAGAATGCTCTCAGGTAAATACTGATTCACCTCTAGATTATACTACCTTTAGCGAGGAGGTGTGACAATTTCATAAGTTACATTCTTTTTAAGGATTCAAGCTATTTTTTAAAATACTTTCAAATTATTTTTTATCAACAATTATAATAGTATACAATGTTTTTATTAAAATTTTAAAAGATATATATTGTTTATTATAGCTTGTTAATAGGCCTAATAAATTTTATGTTATTTATTTTGAAAATTCAGTTCTTAAATAATATCAACATTTTATTAATTTTTAATGATCTAAAAATCAAGAACGTGTTTATTTTGTTCACTATGGTATTAAATAATTATTAACTGTATTTGTCTGAAAAATAATTAAAAAAAATTACTCATAAAGGTGTTAAATATTGTTTATAAAAATCAATTAAATTCTTATAAATAAATTTGGTTTCCCGGTTAAATTTAATCAATAGATAATTTAATTCTTTTTGCAAAATATTCTTATAAGAATTAAACCTTATTTAATTAACAATTTATTGAATTTCTAAGTAGTTTTAAATGAGTGTGATATAAGCTTTGATTAACAATTCAATAATTTTATGTTTATTACTCTAATAAATGTAATTTTGTATTAAAATAGACAGTAATGAAAATAGCTATTGGTAATGACCACGCAGGAACTCGATATAAGTTTAATATTATTGATCACTTAAAAAATACAGGAATTGAAGTGATTAATTTTGGTACAGATGATGAAAACAGTATGGATTATCCTGATACGATCCATCCTGTGGCTGAAGCCGTAGAAAGTGGGAAGGCCGATCTAGGTATTATTATATGTGGGAGCGGAAATGGTGCTGCAATGACAGCCAATCATCATAAAAAAATAAGGGCGGCATTATGCTGGAACAAGGAGTTGGCGGCATTAGCCAGACAGCATAATGATGCAAACATATTAAGTATACCTGCCCGATTCGTTTCCCTTGAAGACAGTTTGGAATTTGTAGATACTTTTTTAAATACTGAATTTGAAGGGGGGCGTCATCAAAAGCGGATAGATAAAATTCCTACCGACAAATGTTAAGGTTCTTATGAGTCATCAACATACGCATCATCAAGGAACATTGTCAGGCAACAGGCTACTGTTTTCCATTATACTTAATATTATTATTACTGCTTCGCAGGTTATTGGTGGTATTATTTCAGGGAGTTTGGCGCTTATA
>CBDUAP010000123.1:0-9027 GCA_965365165.1 uncultured Flavobacteriaceae bacterium | reverse complement strand
AGAAACAATTCTCGGGGCAATGATTTGATGATGTTCACTTTTTTTCTTGAGCTCCAGGGTAAAATCAATACCGCGTCCGCTTGGCTCTCTTATGGTTGTTATGCCATGCGCCATCCAAAGTTTAAATACATAATCAGGCTGCGTCCCTTGCGCATCGCCACCGATATGGCCATGCATGTCAATGAAACCTGGTAGCAGGTACATTCCGTCGCACAGTAATTCTTTGCCACCAGATTTGAGATCAGGTCTGTTTTCAGGATCTATTTCAACACCAGGATATCCCACCACCTTAATTTTGGTGATCTTATTTTTTTCAACAACAATGTCAACCGGTCCGATCGGCGGAGCACCGTTGCCATTGATCAGGGTAATGCCCCTGATGATAAGTTGATCAAAGGGGCCTTGACTTAAGCGGTCATTTTGTGCATAAATTGAGCATGACAGGGTAAGCGTAAGAAGCATGGCCAGGGCATAATAATTTTTCAAAGACATATGTTTTATTTTAAAATTAAAAATACGGTTTAATCAATACGGTCTACCATCGGACCCAGTTTATTTCCTCCCAGCAGGTGCATGTGAATGTGAAAAACAGATTGCCCCGCATCTTCATTTACATTGATTGACAGGCGATAACCGGTTTCGTCAATTCCATTCTCCTTGGCAAGAATTTTTGCCACCTGCATCATTTTTCCGAGAAGCATGGTATCTGTGTCAGAAATATCATTGATTGTATAGATCTCCTTTTTTGGTACGATAAGTAAATGTACACGGGCCTGTTGTCTTAGAGGAACGAATGAAATGACATCATCATCTTCATAAACGATCGTTGCAGGGAGTTCTCTGTTGATGATCTTTGTAAAAACGGACCCATTTTTTATTTTTTCTGTTTTATTATTTTGATATTCGGTACTTTGACCCTGTGAGAGTGTCGAATGCAACAGGATCATAAAACAAATAATATGGCTTTTTTTCATGGTATCGATATTTGGTTAACTTTGACAAAGTACTAATTAAATAACAATTTGACCAAAATGAAAATCAAGGCAATCTTATTGAACTTAATCCTTATTGCAGGATTCAATATGAACTTACAGGCTCAAAATAGTGCAAACCCTGATGACAGTGCTTCTATCAATAAATTGATTTTGACACTTTTTGACGGCATGCGGGAAGGCGACAGCGCTAAAGTTTCTAAGGTATTCAGAAAGGACGTTAAAATGTTTAGCTCTTTTACAACTAAAGAAGGGGAAAGAGTGCTCAGAGAAGGAAAACTGGAATCTTTTCTTAAAGCTATCGGAACGCCACATGATGAAATCTGGGATGAGCGCATTTGGGACACTCAAATAACTGTGGATGGAGGGATTGCCCAGGTCTGGACCCAATATGCCTTTTACGTGGGAAGTCAATTCAGTCATTGTGGAGTCGATGCTTTTGATCTCGTAAAAGATGCCTCCGGACAATGGAAAATAATTCATTTGATGGATACACGGAGAAAGGAAAGTTGTCAAATAGAAGAATGAATATCTTGTCTTTGCTTTTGAAATTGATTAACGCCGGCCCAGGGTGACTATTTTTCCGCCTCTTAAAACCACGATTTCAAGGGCTTGCTGTTCATTGCTTATCTCCATGATCTTTGCAATATTCAATAAGGACTCGTCCGTGTTCTCAAACTTTATACCGTTGATCGATAAAATGATGTCTCCGCCTACGATCAGCTTTTCACCTTTGATCGTCAATTCGGTATCCCCATCCTCAATGCCCAGTATTCCAAAGGGAGAAACCTTTACGACCCTTTGCACCAGCAAGCCGCTTTCCTGTGGTAAATTGAAAATCCTTGCCATTTTTCCGGTTAACGGAATGATATCTGTTCCATTCCAAATAATCTTTTTTTCAAAAAGAAGTTCTTTTGTAATATTAGACGAGGAAGCAAATCCAATGCCTTGGAAACCTCCAGATTGAGTTAATATATTGCTCACCACACCAATAACTTCGCCCTCCATATTCATCATGGGGCCTCCTGAATTTCCCGTATTTATGGCCGCATCGGTTTGAATATATTCCGAGTTCGTAAAGGGGTTTTTATCTTTTTTGTCTTTGATGATTCCGCTTACATAACCTGAAGACAGGGAATGCCCCAAACCATAAGGCGCACCAACTACAAAAACCTGTTCTCCAATTTTTACCTGATCTGAATCAGCCAGATTCAGCGTTACCGCATTTTTTTTTGGCCATATGAGTTCAATCAAGGCCACATCAGCATTTGCGTAAGCGGATATCACCTTCGCAGGAATGATCTCACCATCCAAAAACTGAACGTTCACCTTTTCTGCCACTTGTACTACATGAGCGGCAGTAATAATCTGCGTGTCAGAAATCATAAAGCCAGAGCCCAAACCACCTGCGGTAACCGTTTGGGTCTTATTTCCCGAACTCACAAGTTCTTTTTGTTCTGTCAGAATAACAACGATCGCCGGATTCACTTTCTCGTAAATTTGAGATAAAGACTGGGCCTTGACATAGGAACCAGATAAAATAAAAAGCAAAATGTAAAATATTTTCAAAAGATCAATATTAGAATAAGATTTAAGCATCACATTTTTTTTAAGACGGCTAAATTAAAAAATAAAGCTTTAACTTTTTGATGGCTCAGGATTTTACAAAAAGAAATATTTTGTCTATCTATTTTTTACATTAATTGAACAAAAAAACCATATAATGAAATCGGATTTGACATATTTGACTAACTTTTTGGTTCTAAATCACTTCAATTTGTGCCTGTGCAAAGCTTTTTAAATGGTCTAATGGGTTAAACAAATGTTAAAATTTATTGATAAAGGTAACAATACAACAGTTGAACAGTCATTTATATAATCATCAATTTAAGCGTTTTTTGTTAATATGGTTAAGGACCCGTGGAGTATTTGCTGCACGGGTTCTTACATTGAATAATATTAAGAAATTGTTAAATAGAAAATATCTATTTCAGTATAAAATTTTTTGATAAAAAAAGATGCACAAAGGGTTCATTTATCTGCTATATTTAAATAAGTTTTTTAAAGTAAAAATTGATTTATGGTATATTTATTGTAAGATTTAGAAATAAATTGCCTCAATGTTATTAGTAATTTAAATAAGAAGTATAATTAAATCCCCCCTTTGATATGGAAGTTATAGCACAAGCACTTGAATTTGAAAATAGAAAATTATCTCTGAAATCTACAAATGATCGAATACTCGCCTCTCGTGAAGTGAAGTCACTCATTTTGAATCTGAATGAAATTTATAAGGTCAACAAAGACCAGAGTATTATGGATCTTATGAAAAGATTGACCATGATCAAAAGAAAAGTAGAATCGAGACTTAGGACAAAAATTATTATCTGATCATAATTGATCTTTAACCTTTTGCTGGAAAATCGTTTCTTTAACGCTAAGTTACAGACTTATAATCATGCGGTTCTTCAAAATGATTTTACGAATTTAGACCATTCTAATTTAAAGTTTTGTAATCTATGCGTTTCGAAAAGCAAGGAAATATATATGAGCTATCCGCATCAATAAAATTACCCATTGGCATCGATAAAGCCTGGGATTTTTTATCTGATCCAGCAAATTTGAAGCTTATCACTCCCGATTATATGGGTTTTAATATCCTCTCAGGGGCCGGAGAAAACATGTATGCCGGTCAGATCATTTCTTATAAGGTTTCCCCCTTGCTGGGGTTAAAATTAAATTGGGTCACAGAAATCACCCATGTGGAACAACCTAATTATTTTGTTGATGAGCAACGCTTTGGGCCTTATTCTTTATGGCACCACAAGCATTTTTTAAAGGAAATTGACAAGGGCGTTGAAATGATCGATATTGTACATTATAAATTGCCCGTTTCAATGATAGCGAATATGCTGCACCCATTTATGGTGAAACCAAAGCTGAAGGAAATTTTTGAATACAGATCAAAGCAGCTTCATTCCATGTTTGGAAGTTATCCGGAGTAAGGCCTGCTACAAGGTTTTGGTTTTATCTGTCCAGACATTGTTTTAAACAGAGTTTTATTAATAACCCGAATACCGATGAAAATTCTTTTAACCTTTTTAATGCTAACAATGATGAGTCCGTATATGACAATTTTTGATTTCACCGAACACGATAATGCAGCAGGATGGAGGATCATCAATGACGGCGTCATGGGAGGTTTATCAAAAGGTAAGATTCTGTATGAAGACAATTCAGGTGTCTTTAAAGGCAGGGTATCTATTGAAAACAATGGTGGTTTTACCATGGCAATGCTTCAGGTAGATCAAAAAGATGTGCGACAATATGATAAGTTTAGGATCAGCATCAAGGGTGATGGCAAAAGCTATCAGTTCAGATGCAAATCTGATAAAAACCAGATGCACTCTTACGTATATACTTTTAAAACCAGTGGCGACTGGGAAGAAGTGACCATTCCTTTTGAGCAAATGTTACCGAAATTCAGGGGTCGTGATCTTAATCAACCTGTTTATGAGGGGGAGTCCCTTCAGGAAATTGCTTTTTTAATAGGAAATAAAAAAGGAGAGGATTTCGAATTGCGGATCAAATACATCAGGGTCGAATAAATTTTTAAACTTTTCTTTTATTTCTTTTATCAATGGCGCCTGAACCTTTTTTGTTCAAAGGGTATTTTACTATATTTATCTCATGATTCAGATAGATCTCAGCGAACAAAATATACTGGTTACAGGAGCTTCAGATGGAATAGGCAGGGCAATTGCCTTGTTTTTAATGGAGATGGGTGCAAAAGTTGCCATCCATTACCATCAAAACAAAACTTCCGCCAAAGAATTGGTCAGGATGTTTCCGGAAACAAATTCTCAAATATTCAAAGCCGATTTTTCTGATCCATCAGAGGTTGTTGAACTCTGGAAGAAAATTACAAGTGAGTTCAATAGAATAGATGCCATTGTTTTAAACGCCGGGGTCTTTTTAAAACATCCTGTCTCCAGGACGCATCAGGAATGGTTGACTACCTGGAAAAAAACGATGAGCATCAATCTTGATGCTGCTGGGTTACTCACAAAAATGGGCATCGATCATTTTAAATCACATGGGGGAGGAAGGTTTATTTATATCGCAAGCAGGGCCGTATTCAGGGGTGAAACGGAAGAATACCTGGCCTATGCTGCCTCGAAAGGAGGGATGGTCTCCCTGGGAAGAAGCGTTGCCCGGTCTTTTGGTAAAAGCAATATCAAAGCATTTATGCTCGCACCGGGATTTACAAAAACAAAAATGGCTGAGCAGTTTATTGCAGATTATGGTGAAGATAGATTGATTGACGAATTGGCGCTTACAGAGCTTACTACCCCGCGGGATATAGCTCCTTTAGTTGGTTTTATGTGCAGCGGGATGATGGATCATGCCACAGGAGCAACCATTGACGTGAATGCAGGAAGTCATATCCGCTAAAAGCTTATTTTTAACAATTATAAATTGGATTAGAAGCTTATGTTCAGATGAATAAACCCCAAAAATCATAGGGTGTTTTGTCTCAAATCCTTATTTTTAGCAGGTTTTAAAAGCGCTATGAAAATGTTGGCCCATTTACGAATCTTTTCCTTATTTTGTTTTGCCTTGATCTCGGTATTGAGTAGGGCTCAGTCTGGCGATGTACCTGTCATTACAGCAGAGGGGGATCAATTCTATTGCCCGGGAAGTGAAATCAATGTGGTCACTGATTTTAATATTTCAGGCTCTCAAAACTTTGGACTTGAAGCATTTTACATTCAGGTCTCTACAGGATACGAGAAAGGTGAAGACTTGCTCAGATTGAACAATGGTTCTAATGATATACTTGGAAGCTGGGACCCGGAAACCGGAAAGCTAACCTTGGAAAAGCGCGATGGTTTATTAAACTTTCAGGAAATCAATGATGCAGTAAATAATGTGACATTTTCAAGCAGCAACCCTGATTTTACAGGTGAAAAACTGTTCTCATTCACGATGCATAGCTCCAACTTCCTGCCTTCTACAGGCCATTTTTATCAGTATAGATCCTATCCTAATATTTCATGGACCATAGCTAAGGGTCTGGCCGAACAATTAGAATATAATGGCTTGAAGGGTTATTTGGCAACTATAACTACAAGGGAAGAGGCAGTACTGGTTGGTGAACAGGCTGAAGGCACAGGTTGGATAGGCGCCAGCGATGCTGAACAAGAAGGCACCTGGAAATGGGTAACCGGTCCTGAAGCAGGTACCAACGCTGAAATATTCTGGATCGGTGATGCAGGTGGTTATGCGCCAAACGGTGCATATGAAAACTGGAATACCGGAGAACCTAATAATCTAAATAATGAAGACTACGGTCATGTGATTGCAAACACGCAGATTGGGCCAAAAGGATCATGGAATGACCTGCCCAATGAAGGAACAGAGGGACTCTATGCGCCTCAGGGTTATATTGTGGAATACGGTTATGGCGGACCCGAAGATGCACCTGATTTTTCCGCTTCCACGAGAGTTTATACCAATGGTATAGCCGAAACAGTTTCAGGTTTCAGATGTGGGCCCGGCAATGTGCTTTTAAGTGCCATAGCCACAGAATTTACTGACCAGCCGAGTCCCTCAGAAATTCTCTGGTTCTCATCTCAAACAAGTACCACACCCATTGCAAAAGGAAGTAATTACACCACGGGAAATCTCATTTCCACAACTACTTATTATGTAATGGCGTCTCAGGACGGATGTACAGATGGGCTTCGGAGTCCCGTCTTGGCTGAGATTTATGAGATCCCAGATATTGTTAAAGAAGTAACCCTTAAAAACTGTGATGCGGATGATATCCCCAATGACGGTTTTACTGATTTTAACCTGGATGAAGCCAGTGATGTTATTAGCAAAGAGAATCCAGATTTGACGATAAGCTATCATTTGACTGAAGAATCAGCAATATCAGGAACTGACCCAATAGACCCGCCTTATTTTAATAACAGCATTGCCTCAAAAGTTATTGCCCGAGCGGAGAATCAGGATACGTGCTTTGATATAGCCACAGTAAATCTCATCGCATCATCAACAGACCCCTTGGATGTTTTGGCCATCCTGGAAGCATGTGACACGGATGATGAGAACGACGGCAGGTTTTCTTTTGACCTGACTGAGGCTACATCAGTCATTCTTGGGTCTTTACCAGATCAGGACCTTCAAATTATGTATTTCAGCAGTCAGGAAGATGCTTTGATCAAAAGAAATGAAATTTTGCCTCAAAATGCTTATACCAATGAAGTCCCCTATGAACAATTTCTTTTTGCAAGAATAGAAAGCCTTGTTAACGGGGATTGTTTACATATTGGGGAATACGTAAAATTAATAGTAAATCCTTTACCAGAATTTGATCTGGTACCTGAGGCCTTTTATTGTGAGAACTCTCCAGACAATGAGGTTTCAATCAATAACCCGCAGGGCCAATACACCTATGAATGGTATGATGCTTCAGGTAATTTCGTTTCAACAGGAGAAACTTTATTCCTGAGATCTGCAGGCAACTATTCCGTGGTTGCCACTTCAGCCTTAAACTGTCTTTCAAGAGAAAAAACAGTAGCGGTAAGGTCTTCTGCAAAAGCACAGATCAGCCAGGAGGACATTGAAGTTACAGATGGTGGAGATATGAAATCGATCTCAATTAATACGTCAAACCTTGGTACTGGGAATTATGAATATGCCCTCGACAATGGACCATACCAGGATGATCCCTATTTTGAGGATGTGGCTTCGGGTATGCGCCTTTTGCAGGTGCGGGACAAAAATGGATGCGGTACCGCTTCAATTGAGGTGGCAGTGATTGGTTTTCCAAAATTTTTCACGCCTAACGGAGATGGATACAATGATACCTGGCAGGTAGACGGAATTATATCCCAGCCGGGTTCACTGATTTATATTTATGATAAATTCGGAAAACTGCTTGACAAGATAGATGCAGTGGGTCAAGGCTGGAATGGACAATATAAAGGGAAGTTATTGCCTTCTTCTGATTACTGGTTCAGGGTGCAATTAACTGATGGAAGAATCTATTCAGGTCATTTTAGTTTAATAAGAAGAGAATGAAAAAAGCATCGATTTTTTTATGGCTCTGTTTTACGGCACAGTTAACCTGGGCACAGGAAAGTTTTCCCGTTTATTCTGATTATTTATCAGACAATGTCTATCTGGTGCACTCTGCGGCTGCCGGGATTGGTAATTGCGGAAAGATCAGATTCACCTACAGGCAGCAATGGGCTGGTGTTGAAGAAGCACCAGCTTTGCAATCTTTGAGTTTTCATACTCGAATTACAGAGAAAATGGCCCTGGGAGCCATAGCTTTTAATGATCAAAATGGGTATCATTCCCAAAAAGGATTTTTGGCCACTTATGCATACCATATCAACTTTGGACACGAAGATGCCCTGGACCAATTGTCATTCGGGCTTTCCTTTATGTATAGTCAAAATTCGGTTGACCAAAGCGCTTTTAATATTTTTGACCCGGTAATTTCTCAAGGGGTAGAATCATCAGGCTACTACAATGCCGATTTCAGTTTGGGGTATCACTACATGGATTTCTTTTCTTATTTTACGGTAAAGAATTTGTTGCTGACTCCCAGAGACCTGGTGAGTAACCGTTTTGAGTCGAATAACTTAAGAAGGTATTTGCTTACCCTGGGCTACTATCTGGGACGTGGTATCAGCTGGCAATTTGAACCTTCAGCCATGCTGCAATATGTCGAATATACAGGTGAGTCTTTCATGGATTTGAATGCCAAGGCTTATAAAAAAATTGGTGATAAGAGTCAAATTTGGGCAGCGATTTCCTACCGCCATCATTTCGATTCCAATATTGAAGGTTTTAGTATGATTACGCCAATTTTAGGAATCAACCACAAGCGCTTTATGTTTTCTTACACCTATTCCAATCAGCTTGGTGAAGTTGTTTTGGAAAACGGAGGACATCATCAGATCACCCTGGGATTCAATGTTTTTTGTAAAAAACCCAGAGCCACAGGATGTCCGAA
>CBDUAP010000122.1:0-9035 GCA_965365165.1 uncultured Flavobacteriaceae bacterium | reverse complement strand
TCAAATTCCTGCCTCAGAACACCGGTTGGGATGGTGACTGGGGTGAAGATAAAAACAATTCGGGTAGAATTGTTCAGGACGATGAAGACAATTTAGGTGGTTTTGCTGCCGGGAAATATGTGATTGCTGTTGATTTCAATACCTTGAGCTATACCGTTTCCAGTGTCACGGAGATACCCGGGAATCTGTATTTGGTAGGTGCCTTTAACGGATGGAGCAATGATGCCAACAATCCTCAGTTTACTGAAGTGTCATCGGGTGTCTTTGAAATTACCCAGGCCCTTTCGGCGGGTGACGAATTTAAATTTGTTCCCGTTGCCGGAGATTGGGGCAATGATTGGGGTGAAAGCCAGGTATCGGCCAAAGTTTTGGAACAAAATAGTGAGAAAAATGTCAGTGTGACTGAGGCAGGAACTTATACAATCACGGTTGATTTTAACCTGGGAACTATTTCAGTTTTATAAATTAATGTTTGAATTAGGAAAAGGGCTGTTTAAACAGCCCTTTTTTTCCTTTATAAAAAACCCGATCATATGCATAAAACTTTACTTTTTTTACTTTTTATCGGAACGGCCGTTTCGGCTCAGGTTCAAAACGTAATTTTTGAAGTGAGCCCTGCTACTTTTCAGGAGGATGATGTCATTACCATTTCCGTTTCAAATGTCAACCCTGCCGCCTGGGGGGTCACAGACATATATTTATGGGCCTGGTCTTCAGATCTCAATTTTACAAATGAACGTGATGCCCCTAACAATGGTACATGGTCTAATTCAAATGAAGCCCATAAATTGACCAATATGGGAAATGGAACCTATACGATAACATTTGTACCTACTGAATTTTATGGCAGAACCGGGATTGGAAGTATTGGCTTTTTAGTGAAGGCCAAAGACGGGACAGGTGACAAAAAATCTCAGGATGCGCTTTATAATGTTGGCCTTATAGAAGTGCCTCCCGTAACAGAAGCCCCGGTTCCAAACGGGATGCTTGATGGGATCAATTTGAATCCTGCTGACCCCACAAAGGTTACCCTTGTGCTGTATGCACCCATGAAGGAGTTTGTTCATCTTATTGGGGATTTTAATGACTGGCAAAAGAATGACAATTATCTCTTAAAAAAGGATAGTGCTAAAAACAGGTTCTGGATAGAACTGACGGGCCTGACCCCTGAATTTGACCATAAATACCAGTACCTTGTAGATGGTACAATGCGCATCGCCGATCCTTATTCCACGGTGATCCTGGATGAATCAAATGACCAATTTATTGATGCGGTGACCTACCCGGATCTTCCTGCATATCCCGCAGGCAAAACCACTCATGCGGTGACCTTGCTCAGAACAGGTGGGGAGCCCTACGATTGGGAGGTAACTGATTTTGAAGGCCCGGCAAAAACGGACCTTGTGATCTATGAGCTCCTGATCCGTGATTTTGATGCCTTACACAGTTATGATGCCTTGCAGACCCGTCTGGATTATTTGGAAGATCTGGGCGTAAATGCAATCGAACTGATGCCCGTAAATGAATTTGACGGGAATGAATCATGGGGTTACAATCCTTCATTTCACATGGCGCTTGATAAATATTATGGTACGGCAACTGCTTTTAAGCAATTTATTGATGCCTGTCATAAAAGGGGCATCGCCGTTATTCTCGATGTGGTATACAACCATGCCTCCGGCCAAAACCCCTTTTACAGGATGTGGAATACCAGTAACGGAGGCTATGGAGGGCAGGCAAGTGCTGACAGTCCTTTCTTTAACCCTGTGGCCACTCATTCTTATAGTGTTTTCAACGATTTCAATCACAGCAAACAAGCCACAAAAGACTATGTAAAAAGAACGACCCAGTATTGGATCAATGAGTTTCACATTGACGGGTTCAGATGGGATTTGACAAAAGGCTTTACTCAAAACTGCAGTCCTTCAAATGAAAATTGTACGGGTTCTTATCAAGCTGACCGGGTTGCTGTTTTGAAGAGTTATGCTGATTACCAATGGGCCGTAGACCCTGACTTTTATATTGTGTTTGAGCATCTTGGTACCAATGCCGAAGAAACCGAGTGGGTCAATTACAGGCTCAATGAAGGAAAAGGAATCATGATGTGGAGCAACCTTTCAGGTGCTTACAATGAAAGTACCATGGGTTACCATGACGGAGGGAAATCAGATTTTTCATGGATCGATTACAAGAAGAGAAACTGGACCGTACCGGCCAATGTGTCTTATATGGAGAGCCATGATGAAGAAAGGCTGATGTTCAAGAATTTACAGTATGGAAATGCAAGTGGGTCCTACAGCATCAAAAATATGTCCACCGCACTTGAAAGAGAAAAAATTGCCGGGGCTTTTTATTTTATGGTTCCAGGGCCCAAAATGATCTGGCAGTTTGGCGAGCTGGGTTATGAATACAGCATCAACAGGTGCCCCAACGGGACCATCGATAACGATTGCAGAACAAGCAACAAACCCATCAGGTGGGATTATGTGAATGATCCTGAGCGAAAAGCGGTATACGATGTTTGGGCCAAACTGATAAAACTCAAAGAGAAAGAAAGCATATTTAGGACCTCTGATTTTACAATTAATGCGGCAAATACCTCAGGACTAAAAAGCATCAAGTTGACCAATGAAGATGATAATGCCAACTTGAAATACGTGAACATCATCGGGAATTTCGGGGTGACATCCCAAAGTATCAATCCCGGGTTTCAGGAACCCGGTATATGGTACGATTTGCTTGACAACAACAAGCAATTGAATGTGAGCAACGTCAGTCAGCCGATTTCACTTGAACCCGGAGAGTTCAGGGTATATGGAAACAGCCAGGTGGCTTTACCTGTAGAAGACTTTGATCTATTGGAACAAGGGCTTAGTGTTTATCCTAACCCTGCATCCAATAGTTTCAAAATAAATCAGCGCGTGAATCAAATAGAAATCTACGACCATACCGGCAGGCTGGTCAGTAGTTTTAAAGGTGATTTTTATCCTGAACAGGAATATAATGTAGCCTCTTTAAAACCTTCTATGTATTTTATTAGAATCAGTACCGACCTGGGAAGCAGTTCCAGAAGGTTAATTGTTGAGTAATTGAGTGTAGAAAAAAAGGCTTTGATATTATCAAAGCCTTTTTTTATTAAATCATTTTCAGGTTATTCACTTCTTGCGGACTCAGGTGTCTCCAAACACCCCTTCCAAGGTTCTTTTTGGTCAGACCGGCAAAAACAACCCGGTCAAGCTTTGTCACATTGTAACCAAAATGCTCAAAGATTCTTCTTACGATCCTGTTTCTTCCAGAATGAATTTCAATGCCTACTTCAAATTTTGGTTTGTCTTCAATATAAGAGATCTTGTCAACAAAAACCATTTTGCCATCAAGCACAAAATTTTCTCCAATTTTATGCAGATCGGTCATGGATAATTTTTTATCGAGTGTTACGTGGTAGAGTTTTCTCACCTGGTGCTTGGGATGTGTTAATTTTTTGGCCATTTCCCCGTCATTGGTAAAAAGCAATAAGCCTGTTGTCAACCTGTCAAGCCTGCCCACGGGATAAATCCTTTCTTTTGAGGCCCTGTGAATCAATTCCATTACCGTTTTTCTTCCTCTTTCATCATTCATCGAGGTGATATAATTTTTAGGCTTGTTCAAAAGAACATATCTTTTTGCTTCAGGAGAAATGGTAACGTCATCAAATTTTACCACATCACCGGGTTTTACCTTAAAGCCCATTTCGGTAATGATCTTGCCATTTACCGTGGCGCTTCCGGATTTGATATAGGTGTCTGCTTCTCTTCTCGAGCAGATACCTGAATTGGCAATGTATTTGTTCAATCTAATTTCTTCTGCACCACCAGTTTTTAATACCTTTGAAGGTTCTTTTTTAAAGGATTTCAGTTTTTGCGGATGTGGCCTGAAATTTTTGTCCTTTGACTTTTTGGAACCTCCTTTTGATGAAGGACCTGATGAAGGTTGTCCTTTGCCCTTGTTGTCTGAGGTTCGCTCTTGTCGTCCTCTCGACGAGTTATTTTTTGCGGTCATTTTTAAAATTTTTGCAAAAATACGAAATCATTTGGATAAGTACCTGAATATCTTTGATTAGCTTACTTTTATTTAATATGCTATATTTAAATCTTATTTACTGGTAACTCACGATGATGAAATCTAAATTGTTTAAATGGAATTTAAAGAAATACAACTGGGGGAAACTTGGCCTTGAATTACTGGTTGTGTTTTTGGGGGTTACCTCAGGTTTTTTGCTGAATAACTGGCGTGAGCAACAAAAGGAGGCTAAATTGGAACAGCAATACATTGAAGGTTTTTTAAGTGATGTCAATGAGAATATTACACAACTGGAGGAATTGAATACCCTTGACAGTTTGTGGTTAAAACAGGCCAGAGAAAATGTCCTGGACATTCAAAATAACACGCTGAGCAAGGATTCGGCCGAGGCCATGATGAAAAAAATAGTTGTCATTAATAAAATGGAGCCTCATGAAGTCACTTATGAAGACATCAAGAATAGTGGGAACCTCAATTTGATACAGAATTTTAAATTAAAAAGTAAGATTGTGGACTACCAGATCACTTTGAAAGGCGTTCGTTTTGTCGATGATTATTTTTATCAATATTTCAATGATTTTGTGATGCCCTATGTATTGTCAGAGTTTAATGTTTTGACAGGTCATTTTAAAGAGGAAGCATCATTTGAAACAGTTGAATTTTCAAATGTTTTTGTGGGATATTATTCTATGGTGCAACAACGCAGCGCGGTTTACAAGGACTTGCTATCACAAAGCGAAGAGCTCAAAGCTATTTTGCTCAATTCAAAAAAATAACGCCTATACTTTTATGATCCTCTGGATGATGACAGAGGTATCGATCAGCATCAGGCTCAGCACGCCAACCACGATGATCAGTTTTATGGTATTGTGAAGAATCACATAATCCTTTTTTGTCCTGGCCTTCCATAAGAAGATCAGAAATAGGATAAAAACAAACCCAACGAAGTAAAAATAATACTTCATCATTCCTATTTCGGGGTATTCCCACAAAAAATAGACAGGATTCATGGTGAGCAGTACCAGCAGTGTGATCAGAATTTTAGTAAAATACTCTCCATAGGTCACAGGAATGGTCCTGTAATCCTGAACAATATCCCCCTTGATGTTTTCCAGGTCCTTCAGGAGTTCTCTGATCATAAGGACAAAGAATAAAAAAGCTGCATGCGTGAATATAATGGCCGAGAAATTTTTATAATAAATAAAGACTGCGAAAAAGGGCAAAATGGATAAGATGGATGCAGAGAAAAGTCCTGCCAGCGGATATTTTTTTAATTTGTGGGAATACAGCCAAATCAAAAAGATATATACAGCGAAGAATAAAGCTGCCCTCCATGAGACCAGAAAGCCAAATACGACACCTATGAAATTCAGGAAAAAATAAATTTTCAACTTGATTTTCTGACTTACGATACTGTCAATTTTAGATTTGATAGGCTTGTTGATCAGGTCCTTTTTACTGTCATAAAAGTTGTTGATGATGTATCCTGAGGCAATGACACAAATGGTGGCAAGTACGATAAAGTAAAGGTCCAGGTTAAAAATAACCTGTTTAAGTGATAGATCGGGCGAAAAAATAAAGATTGCTGCAAGGTATTGTGCAAGGACAATGATCGCAATGTTGTAGCCCCTTACAACCGAAAGTAAACTCAGGAATTTAAAAAAGAAAGAATATTTTTTTCTGTTTTCTGGCATAGTACATGATGCCTTTTTTTGACATGGACATCTAAGGTATTTAGAATCTGTAAACCAGTTCCAGTTTATAGTCCTGAAGTAATTTTTGCGCTTTTTCGAAATCCTGTGTGAAACCCAGGATATATCCTCCGCCTCCAGAGCCGCATAATTTCAGATAGTAATCGTTTGACTCAATTCCTTTTGCCCAGAGTTGGTGAAAAGAATCCGGGATCATGGGTTTAAAATGTTTTAATACAACCTTGGACAGCTGTTTCACGTTGCCAAAAAGAGATTTGACATTCCCATGCAGGAAATCATCGATACAATTGTCTGTGTACCTGGCAAAATCCCGATCGATCATGTTCCTGAACCCTTCAGTTTTCATTTTATTCATGAAAATATTCACCATGGGTTGGGTCTCGCCGATCATTTCTGAATCGAGCAGGAAAACAGCTCCTTTTCCTTCTTTTTGTGACGGAATCCCAGTGGCCTCCAGATTGTCTTTAGAGTTGATCAATATGGGCAGGCTGAGATAGGAATTAAGCGGATCGAGTCCGGAACTTTTTCCATGAAAAAACGATTCCATTTTTGAAAAGATGGATTTTAAGCGTAACAATTTTTCTCTTGTCAGGTTTTCAAGCACCGTGATCTTGTCGTCAGCGTAAAGATCATATATTGCCGCAACAAGGGCTCCTGAACTACCTACCCCGTATCCCTGAGGAATACTGGAATCAAAATGCAAATTACGATCAATATCCCTTTTCAGGTCCTCAAGTCTCAGATTGATCTCCGGATCATCCAGAGATTCGAGATAAACATAAAAATCTTTCAGTTTCTGATTAGAAATTTTCGCTTTTTCTGAATTGTCTTCTGAAATCAGTAACGCACCCTGATAGGAATTATAAGGTATGGCCAACCCTTTGGAATCTTTAATAATGCCATACTCTCCAAACAACAGAATCTTAGCGTAAAAAAGGGGACCTTTCATATTGATCATTGGTTTTCAAGTTACAAATATAATGGAAATTTAGTTTTAGAAATCTATTTGCCTGTGATTTAAACGAATAAATATGAAAAAACGTGTATCTGAATTTTGTATTATGATTTCATCAGTCAAAGGTGCTCTGAAGATTGTTCAGGCGATTTTTCTATCGATGCAATACCGTTTCAGTCTGAGCCAAATTAAAGTAGCACTGCCCCGGCACCAACATGGTCCATGATATAATGATTTTCTTCGCAAAAAGATGCCAGTTCTCCTTGAATAAAGGCATTGACCGCTGCAGCATCTTTTTCAGGATAAAGTACGTGTACATTGGCTCCGGCATCGAGTGTAAAACAAATATGGGTCCCGGATTTTTTTCTAAAACCCCAAATTCTTTCAATGATTTCAAGGGTATTAGGTTTCATTAAAATAAAATAAGGGTCTGAGGTCATCATCATTGCGTGAAGGGAAAGTGCCTCTTTTTCAACAATTTTGATAAATTCATCCAGATCGCCATGCCTTAGTGCCGGCACCAGTCTTGTCATGTTATCCTCAGCCTGTTTAAACCTGGCTTCAGCAAAAGGATGGTCAATCATTAAATTATGGCCTACAGTGCTTGAAACCTGTTTGACTCCCTGATCGACCAGTAAAATGGAATCCTTGAAGGATGTGAATACAGGATCAATTTCATAGGGATATTCAATACCGTATGCATCGTTGCTTCCTTTTATTTCGGGATGACTTCCCCAAACAACCAGAGGGCCTTTAATGCTCCTTGCAGCACTACCTGATCCAAGCCTTGCCAAAAAGGAGGCCTTTTGAAAAAAATGTTCAGAAGAAATGTCCCCTTCTATTTCTTTTTCAAGGCTCATCAAACACAGGGCCAGGGCACTCAATCCGCTTGCCGAAGAAGCAATGCCACTGCTGTGCGGAAAAGAATTTTCGGTGTGTATCTCAAAATCAAATGACCTGATAAAAGGCACATAGCTCACAATTCGTTTAAAAAAACTCTCGATCTTTGGCTCGAAAGTAGTGTTTTCTTTTTCTTCAAAAAAGACCTTGAAATTAAATTCCTTTTCCGAAGTTTCTTTTTGCTTGTAAAATAAACGGGTCGTGGTATGGCAGTTGGTCAAAGTAAAGCTTACAGAAGCATTTTTTGGGATCTGAGGCTCGGTTTTTCCCCAGTATTTGACCAGGGCGATATTACTGGGACTTTGCCAGCTTACGCTTCCATTTTTAACGAGTTGCGCTTCAAGGGTATATTTAGGAAGGAATTCTTTGTGGGTCAAGGTATAAATTTTCAACAAATATAATTCATTACTGAATATGATCTAACCTGTCTTTGACATCGTTTTTATAACTCCGGCTGATCGGAATGGCCTTTTTATCAATCTCAATGAACTCGTGGGTAAAGGAATCTATTTTATTGATCGAAACGATAAAAGACCTGTGAACCCTTAAAAAATCATTTTGCGGTAACCTGGCCTCAATGCTGGTTATGGTTTCGCGCGTGACAATGGTTTTATCATTGACATAGATCTTTACATAATCGGCCAGGCTCTCAATATAGCTGATTTCGGAAAAGTTTATTTTGATCATTTTCCTGTCTGACCTGACAAAGAAGAAATCGCTTTTTTCCTGTCTTATTTCTTTGTCGCTATCCAGTTCGACTGTTGCACTTTCTGACTCATACTTTTGAACTGCCTGAAACAATCTTTCGAAAGAGATGGGCTTTAGCAGATAATCAACAGCTCTGAGGTCAAACCCTTCAACTGCGTATTCCCTATAGGCTGTAGTAAAAATAATCTTGATGTTTTTATTGATGGAGCGGGCAAATGACAAACCCGAAATTTCGGGCATATTGATATCCAGAAATATGAGGTCTATGTCATTGGCATTGATCATATTAAAAGCTTCGATGGCATTTTTACAACTACCGATCACTTTGATCTTATCGATCCTCTTTAAATGATTTTCTAAAATCTCTCTTGCAATGGGTTCATCATCCACGATGATACAGCTGATAGGATATGACATTATTGACGGTTAAAGTTAAACAGGGTTAAGCTGACCGAAAACCAGCCCTTCTCTCTTTTGATGTCAAGACCGTGACTTTCAGGATACACTAAATTTAATCGTTTTTTTATATTTTCAAGCCCGATGCCCTGCCCGCCTGATGCATCCTCATCGGTCTTTATTGAATTTTTAATGGTAAATTGAAGTTTGTCATCTTCTTGTTCAATCTCAATATCCACCAGCAAATATCCCTTTACAATGTGGCCGTGTTTGAAGGCATTTTCTACAAATGGAAGGAAAAGCAT
>CBDUAP010000121.1:0-9099 GCA_965365165.1 uncultured Flavobacteriaceae bacterium | reverse complement strand
CTTCGGAGGAGATGTACTGTTAGGATTCAACATCACAAGAATCTATAACTTTTAATTATCATAAGTCATTAAAAAGATCAAAAGATGAATCATAAAAAGCCAAAAGGAAAAATGTTTTCTAGAAGAGGTATTTTACCAATTTTGGGTGGCAGCCTTTTACTTCCTTTTATTGGAACTGCTAATTCAGACAGCCAAACAAATCAGAATGATGACGAGCAAATTGAATATAAAACTTTGCTCAAACCTGACGGGACGGCCGTAAAGGTAAAACTGAACACCCTTAAAAAATCAAAGGTTGTAAAAAAGAACATATCCAATAAGTCCTTTTTGAACTGGATCGGAAAAAAACTGTAAATCTTATAATTTTCAAATATATATGGAAAATTCTGAAAAAAATCAAAGGAGAAAATTTCTTGACAAAGGCCTGAAAATTGGCCTTGCCGCAACCATAGGTGGGCTCGGATTGTCCAAACTGGCCTCAAAGCTCAAAGCAAGCCCGGATAAACATTCAGGAGAAATGATCGAGTTAATGGACACTGAAGGCAATATCATTCAGGTTGATTCATCCGAAGTTGTTGAAATTGAACATGACCATGATCCTGTGAAAAAGTATAATGTTCGTGAAGGAGATCCCAACAGAAAATATGTGATGGTCATTGATCTTGCCAAATGCAAGAATGCCCTTGCCTGCCAGAGTGCCTGTAATAAGCATCACTATATTACTGGAGATAATGCCTGGATCAAGGTCTATAACATGCAGGAATCTGCGGATACTGCACCTTACTGGATGCCTGTGACGTGCCAGCATTGTGACGAACCCGCATGTGTTACGGTTTGTCCGGTTGACGCCACCTTCAAAAGGCAGGATGGTCTGGTCCTCATTGATAACGACCGATGCATTGGATGCAGGTTTTGCATGGCTGCCTGCCCTTATTCTATAAGGGTATTTAATTGGAGCGAACCCGACCAGGGCGATATCACCTTGAAAATGGAGATGATGGGCCACGAACCATCACCAGAGTATGCAGGAATGCCGAGCGTAAAAGGAACCGTTGATAAATGTGACTTCTGCCCGCATGCCATCAAAAAGAATGAATTACCGCATTGTGTTACAGCCTGTCCGAATGGGGTTTTCTATTTTGGAGATAAATATGAAGACACTGTGACCAATGGAGATGAAACGCTCAGATTGAGCAAGTTACTCGAAGATAAAGCAGGATACAGGTATATGGCTTCCTTAGGTACGGAACCCAGTGTATATTACTTACCACCAACGGATCGTCTTGTTGACTTCAAAGACGGTCTTGAGAATTATAACGAATACGAATCTGTTAAAAAATCTGAGGAATAATGAAATCAAGGGAACAATTTATTCAGGATTTAGCGCCCAAGAAATTTAAGAAAATCGAAAAAATTTGGTTGATTTTTCTTTTTGTGATCATTTTTGCAGGATTTCTGGCTTATGTTGATCAGGTCATGACCGGTCTGGAGGTGACAAATTTAAATGATTATGCCCTTTGGGGAATTTATATCTCAAATTTTGTGTTTTTTATTGCCACAAGTTTTGTAGGAGCAGCAACGGTGGCCATTTTAAGGTTGACCAATAACGAATGGAGAACACCATTGGTAAGAATTGCTGAAATCATTTCTCTGGCGGCAATTATTATGGCGGGAATCACTATTATCATTGACCTTGGTCGCCCCGACAGAGCACTCAATACAATTATTTACGCCAGATTCCAGTCTCCTATTACCTGGGATGTCATTATTATACCCAGTTACCTGGTAGCCATATTCTTTCTGTTGTATTTTCCGTTACTACCGGATTTTGCCATACTCAAAGAGTTTTACAGCAAAACCAATCCAAAAATGAGTAAGTGGTATGGAAAACTGTCTTTGAACTGGAAAGGAAGTACAGCTCAAAAACTGATACAGCAAAAATCGGTCAAGATCATTGCCGTGCTTGTGCTCCCATTGGGGTTAATCTTGCAAACCATTGACGCCTGGTTGTTCTCGTCTACATACAGAATTGGCTGGAACAGCACAAATTTCGGTCCTTACTTTATTTCCGGTGCCTTTGTGGCAGGAATTGGAACCTTGGTGGTTACGATTTATGCTGTGAGAAAAATTAAAGGCCTGGAGGAATACATCACAGACTATCACTTTGACAAAATGGGCAAATATCTGGCACTAGCCTGTCTCATTTACCTGTATTTCAATGCCAATGAATATTTGATGCCGGCTTACGCTTCAACTGTGAATGAAGAAATTCACCTCAATACATTGTTCACAGGACATTATTCAACTATATTTTGGTTTGTTACCCTTGGCGGGTTGGTCATACCGGTGATTATTTTACTCTTTAAAAAGGGAAGAAAGCCTTTTCCGCTTTTTCTTATTGGATTACTTGTCGTTCTGGCATCATGGTGGAAACGATACATCATTGTTACACCAACCTTGCTTCACCCCTATTTGCCACTTCAAGGTGTACCTGAATCATGGAGAGATTATTTTCCAAGTATTCATGAATGGCTGATAACTGCAAGTAACCTGGCTACCGCGCTTTTTATATTTACCCTGCTGGTCCGTTATCTGCCGGTAATAGCTATTCAAAGAACGATAGATGAAAATGAATCAGAGAATACAGATCAAAAATAAAAGACATGAAAAAATATCAAAACCTTAACTTATTAATTGTTGCGATACTGGGTTTTACAATTCTTCTCACAAGTTCACAGAATTTGTGCGCTCAAGCTAAAAAAAATAAGATCCGTATCAACGCTGATTATGTCAAGCTTAACAATGATGAGCATTTTCTCAATATCAAAACCTCTGCCCGAATAGACAGAGAGAACGTCGAAGTGTCGAATGTGGAAGTAACTATTATGCAAGTGTTGGGTGATGAAGAACAGGAAATCGGTAAAACAGTTACTTCACAAGCAGGTATCGGTAAATTTATTATCGAAGATTTTACAGCTCTTGAACCCGACAGTTTAGGCGTATATCATTTACTTGTGTCCTTTGAGGGGAATGATGCATTTAAAAGAGCTTCCCGGGAAGTTAGTTTCAAAAACGCAGACATCCTGACAGAACTGATCACCAAAGACAGTATAAATTATATTTCTGCAAAACTCATCGATACTGCCTTAGACACTATCCTCGCGGATTTACCTTTAACAGTACAGGTAAAACGTTTGTTCAAACCCTTAAAATTAGGTGAGGAATTTTACATGACAGATGAAAATGGAACAATAGAGGTTGCTGTTGAAGATGGCATTCCGGGAATAGAAGGAAATTTAACCTTGGAAGTTGTGCTCAAGGATAGCGATGACTATGGTACAGTAAGCAGCTCATTAATTGCTCCCATAGGCAAAAAAATAGTTACAGAATCGACTTATGATCAAAGAACAATGTGGTCCCCAAGAGGAAAAACGCCAATTTTTTTATTGTTCTTAACTTTCTCCTTCATTATAATAGTGTGGGGAATATTCGTATATTTATTCCGTAATTTAATTAAAATTGTTAAATCTTAAATCGAACTAATGAAAAACATTAAAACCTTATTATTGATAGGAATCATTTCTTTTGGATTATTTTCCTTTGGCATGATTCTTCAGGATGAATGGGTGGTTCCTGAAAAGTATCAGAACATGAAAAACCCAACGGATCCGTCGGTTGACCTGAATATAGGAAAATCACTCTATGCAAAGCACTGCCAGTCCTGCCACGGAAAAGAAGGCTATGGTGATGGAAAAAAAGCAAATGAAGTCAAAGGAGACCTGGGAGATTTCTCAACAGAAGAATTTCAATCACAGTCGGACGGAGCATTGTTTTATAAAACAACTTTCGGAAGAGACGACATGCCTGAATACACAAAAAAAATGCCGGATGATGAAGACAGATGGCTTATTGTAAATTATATGCGAACACTCGCTGAATAACTGATTTTAATAATCCTTTAATAGCCACCTGAATAAGTTTGGGTGGTTTTTTTATGCCTTATTGGGAGAGGCAAGCTATAATATGGTGTACCTAAAGCACTCGCATTATACATACGGTAAGTTTTATTTAAGAAAATATTAACATAGTTGCATATGCAACTAATTTTTCAATTGTTGTAAATTTGACCAAATTTTGAGCTTTGAGTCATCTAAAATTAGAAACTATTTCTCTCATTCCATGGGTTGGCAAAACGGCCAAGTTCATTGATTATTACATTTCTGACTATATGAAAGATCGGGGAATAGATCTGTCTAAGGAACAATTCATTGTTCTAAAATATCTCCATGAAAAAGACGGACTCAAGCAAAATGACCTTGCCTTTATCACCAACCGATCAAAAACGGCGCTGACAAGGTTGATCCATACCATGGAAAAAAAGCATCTTGTTTATCGTAAAATATCAGAGAAAGATTTGAGAATCAATCATGTGTATTTGTCTCCAAAAGGACGGGCGGTATGGGAAAAATCCTATCCGCATTTTTTGAAGATCATCAAAGAATTACAACGGGGAATCCCCGAAGAGGACCTGATCACGGTTCAAAAAGCAATGGAACAAATTCAACAGAATATCAATAAAAAAACGAATGTTAACCAAAAATTATAATGAGAAAATATATTAATATAGTGCTCGGCATCCTGATCATAGTACTCGCAGTATGGCTCGTGAATGTCATGATCCTTAAAAATAAAAAACCCGAGCAACCGGCTAAAAAAATCGTTAAAACGGTATTCGTTGAGAATGTAAAAAACGGAACCATTCCCATTTCAATTAGTGCAAATGGAAATCTAGTTGCAAAAAATAAAATTGAAATCTTTAGCGAGGTTCAAGGAGTTCTTCAACCCACTCCGAAAGAATTCAGAGCAGGAAATTCGTATAGAAAAGGAGAGGTAATCCTGAAATTGAATAGTGAAGAGCATTTTGCCAATTTACAGGCCCAAAAAAGTAGTTTGTACAATTCCATTACCTCTATCATGCCTGACATCAGGTTAGATTACCCTGAAGCTTATGATAAATGGGAACAATATTTGAGAGAATTTGATTTTAACAAAACCACTCCCCCCCTGCCAGAAATAGACTCCGAAAAAGAAAAATTCTTTATCTCAGGCCGAAACATCTATACCACTTATTACAACGTTAAAAATTTAGAGGTACGGCTCAATAAATACACCATAAGAGCTCCCTATGACGGGATTTTAACGGATGCCCTGGTCAATCCGGGCGCCCTGGTCAGGGTAGGTCAAAAACTGGGGGAGTTTATCAACCCAAAAGTCTATGAAATGGAAGTTGCTATCAATGCGAAATACATGGACCTTTTGCAAAAAGGAAATACAGTAAATGTGATTAACCGGGATAACAATAAAAGCTGGCAGGGAAAGATCGTTCGTGTTAACGGCAGGGTTGACCAGGCCACACAGACCGTAAAAGCTTTTATCGAGATTTCAGGTGATGACCTTAAGGAGGGTATCTACCTTGAAGCACAACTTGTGGCCAAAGCGGAACAGGATGCCTATGAAATGCCCCGTAAACTCTTGGTGAACAATGAAAGTGTGTATGTACTCAGAGACAGCATCATCGATCTGGTTAAAGTAAATCCGGTATATTTTACTGATAAAACAGTAGTGGTAAAAGGCTTGGAAGAAGGAACCCCTGTATTAAGCAGAGCGGTGCCCGGAGCATATCCTGGAATGAAAGTATCGATTTTTGAAGGCAATCCTCGTAAATAATTAAGACGCCAAACCTATCATGAAAAAAGTAATTGCATACTTTATAAAATACCACGTCGCCGTAAATATCATAATTCTGGCGGTTGTAATCTTTGGCTTTCTGGGAACGAAATCAATGAAATCATCATTTTTCCCCTTAACAGATTCAAGGTTCATCTCTATATCTGTCGTTTATCCGGGTGCCTCTCCTCAGGAAATGGAAGAAGGTGTCGTGCTTAAGATTGAAGACAACCTAAAAGGTATTGTCGGGATTGACAGGGTAACCTCCGTATCCAGGGAAAATTCGGCTTCCATCAGTATTGAGACAGATATTGACTACGATATTGATGTAGTGCTCGCAGATGTTAAAAACGCCGTAGACCGTGTACCCTCGTTTCCATCAGGAATGGAACCGGCCGTAATTGCTAAAATTGAAAATGTCGCCCCTACAATTAATTTTACAGTAAGTGGTCAAGGCCTGCCATTGACGACCCTTAAAAAATATGCACGAGATGTTGAAAACGACCTCAGAGCCATTCCCGGAATCTCTCAAATCTCGCTAACCGGTTTTCCGGATGAAGAAATTGAAATAGCCGTCAGGGAAATAGACCTCAGGGCTTTTGACCTGACTTTTGCAGATGTTGCAGGCGCCGTTCAGCAGAATAATTTATTGATTTCAGGAGGAAATATCAAAACTGAAGCCGAAGATTATTTGATCAGGGCCCGTAACCGGGAGTATTATGGAGAAGACCTTGACAACCTGATAGTCAAAGCAGATGCCTCTGGCAGGGTGATCTATTTAAAAGATGTAGCAACGGTGCGAGACCGATGGAATGAAAATCCTAATCGCTTGTTTTACAACGATGAGGTTGCCATCGATATTCAGGTGAGTAACACGAACAATGAAGACATGATCAAGTCTGCAGATGATATCAATGCTTACATTGAAAATTTTAATGCCAAACATGACAATGTCCAGTTGAATGTTGCAAGCGACAGATCTATCGTTTTGAAGCAAAGAACCCAGCTGCTCACTGAAAATGCAATCATTGGAATCATACTCGTTATGTTCTTCCTTTCTTTGTTTCTTAACATCCGCCTGGCCTTTTGGGTCGCATTCGGGCTACCCATTTCATTTTTAGGTATGTTTATTTTTGCCGCAAACCTCGGCGTAACGATCAATGTCTTGTCCTTGTTCGGTATGATCATCGTTATTGGTATCCTGGTAGATGATGGAATTGTTATCGGTGAAAATATTTACCACCACTATGAAAAGGGAAAATCTCCCATTAGAGCTGCTATTGACGGGACGCTTGAAGTCATACCTCCTATTGTTTCGGCCATTCTTACAACCATGCTCGCGTTTTCAACCTTTTTCTTTTTAGAAGGTGGCATCGGTGATTTTTTTAAGGAAGTGTCGGTTGTGGTGATTCTAACCTTAAGTGTTTCTTTGGTGGAAGCACTGATCATTTTACCTGCTCATATTGCACATTCGAAGGCCCTTATCAGAAACAGGAAAAAACCAACAAAAGGATTGTTCGCCATTTTTCAAACAATCAATGAAAAGGCTGACAGGTTTCTTGTATTTTGCCGGGATAGATTATACGGACCATTTTTGAAATTTTTCCTGGAAAACAGGTTCCTTGGGCTGGCCATACCCATAGCATTTTTAATCCTTTCTATTGGAGGGGTTTCAAGTAAGATAGTGCGTACCTCTTTTTTCCCAAACATGGCGAGTGACAGGGTTTCGATCAACCTGACCATGCCTCAGGGAACCAATGAAGTGATCACAGATTCTATCATATCTCAGATTGAAGATGCGGCCTGGGCCGTAAATGATGAATATACCCAAAAGCAAACCGGTAATATCCAGGTGGTCGAAAACGTGATCAAAAGAATTGGTCCGGGATCGTCTAATGCCAGCCTCCGTATTAATTTATTGCCGGGTGAGTTCCGGGATTTCCCTTCAGGTGAAATCACGAATGCCATCAGAGATAGGGCCGGGGAAATTTATGGCGCGGAAAGCCTTACGTATGGATCAGGAATGAACTTTGGCGGCAGTCCTGTTGCTGTGTCCCTTCTTGGAAACAACATTACGGAATTAAAGGCAGCCAAAACAGAATTGAAAAATATCTTAGCCACCCATCCCCTTTTAAAGGATGTGTCAGACACAGACCCTGCAGGGATCAAGGAAGTAAGGATTAAACTGAAGAATGATGCCTATATACTTGGGCTTACCCTGCAATCTGTGATGAACCAGGTAAGGTCAGGCTTCTTCGGATTTCAGGCCCAACGCTTTCAACGCGGACAGGATGAGATCAAAGTTTGGGTGCGGTACGAAAAAGAGGACCGTTCATCCATCCGAAACCTGGACGACATGTGGATCTCGACCTCAACGGGCAGCAAGGTTCCTTTTTCAGAAATAGCAACCTATGAGATAGCGAGAGGTGACGTTGCGATCAACCACCTGAGCGGCAGAAGAGAAATCCAGATCACGGCAGATATGTCTTCTCCCAAAGAAAGTGCAACGGATGTCATGCTGGAAATAAGGAATGAGATCCTGCCAGGCATACTTGCAAAATATCCCTCTGTACAACCCAGCTTTGAAGGGCAAAACAGGGAGGCAGCCAAAACGATAGATTCTGCCAACAGGATTGGAATCATTATCCTCGTTCTGATCTATGTGGTCATTGCCTTTACCTTCAGGTCATACAGCCAGCCCCTGTTATTGCTCATCATGGTCCCTTTCAGTTTGATAGGTATTGTGTGGGGGCATTTCATTCACGATTTTTCAATTAATATCCTGTCCTGGCTGGGTATCATTGCCCTGATTGGAATCATGGTCAACGACGGACTCGTACTGGTGGGTAAGTTTAATTCTTATCTGAAAGAAGGTATGCCATTCAACGACGCCTTATACCAGGCAGGAAAATCAAGGTTCAGGGCCATATTCCTGACCTCACTCACAACGGTTGCAGGTTTAATGCCCTTGCTGCTTGAAAAAAGCAGGCAGGCTCAATTCCTGAAGCCCATGGCCATATCGATCTCATACGGAATCATCATTGCCACCTTCCTGACCTTACTGATGCTGCCGTTGCTACTTTCTATCAACAACAGCCTGACAGTGAAAGTCAAATGGTTATTGACGGGAAGAAAAGTAACGAAAGAAGAAGTGACCCGCGCTGTAAAAGAATTAAAATTAGAAGAAAATGAATCACATTAAATACCTGTGCATTTTGTCCCTGTTCATGGCTGCTTCTGTACAAGGGCAGGAATTGCTTGATAAACAAAATGCGGTAGACATTGCCCTGGAAAACAATTATGACATCAAGGTGTCAAATAATGATCTCGAAGCTGCTAAAAACAGCTCAAGTATCTATAACAGCGGGTACC
>CBDUAP010000120.1:0-9109 GCA_965365165.1 uncultured Flavobacteriaceae bacterium | reverse complement strand
TGATTTTAGAAATGAAAGTTCCCTCTCCGGGAGAATCCATTACAGAAGTTGAAATAGCAAGTTGGTTGGTTGAAGATGGAGATTATGTAGAGAAGGATCAGGCCATCGCTGAAGTGGATTCTGATAAGGCTACCCTTGAATTACCTGCAGAGGAAAGTGGGATCATTACCTTGAAGGCGGAAGAAGGAGATGCAGTTGCAGTTGGAGCAGTTGTTTGTCTGATTGATATGAGTGCCGCGAAAAAAGAAGGGGGAGCAAAAAAGGATAAATCGACTCAGGAAACAAAAGCGGAAACTGTCCGGGATGAGGAACCTGCAAAGGAAGAAAAGACATATGCAACGGGGACAGCTTCTCCGGCGGCTAAAAAAATTCTGGCCGAAAAAAATATGGACCCTGCTCAGGTTAAGGGAACAGGAAAAGACGGTAGGATCACCAAGGAAGATGCCTTGAATGCTGTTCCTTCTATGGGGGAACCCATTAATACCGAAGACAGGAAAAGCGAGCGTAAAAAGCTTTCCATGCTGCGTAGAAAAGTGGCTGAGCGTCTTGTTGCTGTCAAGAATGAAACAGCGATGCTGACGACTTTCAATGAAGTTGATATGCAACCTATATTTGAGTTGCGCAAAGAATACAAGGAAATTTTTAAAGAAAAGCATGAGGTAGGATTAGGGTTTATGAGTTTCTTTACTTTGGCGGTGGTCAGGGCCCTTAAACTATTTCCAGATGTAAATTCCATGATTGACGGGGATTTCAAGGTTTCGTATGATTTTACGGATATTTCCATTGCTGTTTCAGGCCCTAAAGGATTGATGGTTCCTGTAATCCGTAATGCTGATAAACTCAGTTTTAAAGGGGTGGAGAGTGAAGTGAAAAGATTGGCTCTTAGAGCAAGGGATGGAGAGATTACGGTGGAGGAAATGACTGGAGGAACCTTTACCATTACAAATGGTGGTGTTTTCGGCTCAATGTTGTCAACTCCGATCATCAACCCCCCGCAGAGTGCCATTCTTGGCATGCATAACATCGTGGAGAGGCCTGTAGCAATAGATGGTAAAGTAGTTGTCAGACCCATAATGTATGTAGCCTTGTCTTATGACCACAGGATCATTGACGGCAAAGAGTCTGTTGGATTTTTAGTGGCAGTGAAAGAAGCACTGGAAAACCCGCTGGAACTATTAATGGAAGGCAATGCGAAAAAGGCCCTTGAACTTTAAAAAACGAATAGCTATTTTTTAATTTCCAATATCCAGGAAGCTTCTCCTGCCTCCAGTGTGTACTGTATGATTTTATTACCACCGCTGGGACAGCAGTTGGCATCCCCTTTAAGGTAAACAGGAAATTTCCTGAACAGTTGACCCTTTTGGGCATAAATGGAATCATGTCCCATATAGCCAAAAAAATCACCATCTTGTTTTAGGTCATTTTCACTGACTTCACGAACATAAACAGGCGTTACACTGAGGTCCTTGTTTGAAGCGTATCCATAGATATTTCCATAACTGCCTGAACCTGCACCTGAGGTAACGAGATACAATTCTTCATAACCGTCATTGTTAAGATCCAATATAAAATGATCCTTGAGAGGATCACAGTCTTTGATTTCAAACACATCTTCCGAAGATTTAAATCCTTGAGCAACAATTGTGATATCGCTCAATCCGGCACTTTTTTTATCTTCGGAAACCTTGTAAATTTTTTGGGTTGCCGTAGTAATTTCGTGAACTACCGGGTTGGTGATCAGGCTTGTGGAGTCCACTCCCTGATCAGCTTCTTTTTCAATCTTTGTTTCAGGGATCGAAGTTTTTTTGGGCTGGCACGATAGAATGATGAAAGCGGCGATGTAAAGAATGGATATGATTTTCATTGTTTATGTTTCTGAAATTTAAAATATTGATATAGAGAAAGAGAGACCAAAAGGAGCAGAAACGGATATATAAAAATAAGATCAGCCCTTATAATGGGATCATTCGGAGGCAAAGACAAAGTCCATACCCATACGGCAATTTCCCAAAAAACATATCCGATCAACAAGGAAACGGTTATTCTTTGAATACGGGTTGCATGCTTCATTCCGGATACATTTTAAAGGGGAAATTACAAAAAATCAGGTTAAGTGAAAAATTCGCGGTACTGGTCAATTCTGAATTGCAGCGTCGTATATTTTTCGTTCTTAAGTTTGGCTCTTTTATAGATTGGATTTGCTCCAATAGAACGGTTGGCAGCATTCGAAGGAGATACGAGCGAAATGGTTCTGATGGTTCTTTCCTGTAAATGAAACTGGTGAATCCTGGGATTTTGAGCTGTCAGCTGATCGAATTGAATTCCATACTTTTTTAGGTGCCTTCGGAATAAATATTCGGGCCCGTTTTTGCTATTGCCACCCATGAATAAAAGCGTATTGATACCTTTATGAGTCTTTAAGTAACCCAACAGGTCTCTCATGATAATGTTGCGCATTCCAAGATCTGACGCATCACTTTTTTCTCTTTGGCAGCACTCCACTATGTCACATATCCCTATACCAAAATCGGTCAAAAACTTTTTTCTCTGATGTACTGAAGACGGGTCGTTTCGGAAATTTAATTTAAGATCATAAATAGTGTCCAGAACAGGCCAGAGCTGGCCGTATTTACTGCCATAGCAAAAATTGACATCCTCGGGATAGAATTCAGAAAAAGAAAATCTTGGCGGAGGAATCGTCCCTACAATGAGCCGGGTTGCTTTTTCGGGTATGAATGGCGGGTATGGGTGCTGGTGGTAAAACATCTTTTTCATAATCGCATGAGATCATCTCAGTAAAGGCCCTGTTTTTTTGTCCTGGCACGGATATTCATGAGCCTGCATTTCCTGATTACTGACCTTTATAGAAAATGATCGTATTGATCGTTTTAAAAATGATCCGTATGTCTAAGGTGACCGACCTGTTTTTAACATAATACAGATCGTATTCCAATTTTTTCAAGGAATCTTCGGTATTCTCTCCATAATCATATTTAACCTGGGCCCATCCTGTAATACCCGGTCTGATCAGATGCCGTGAATCATATAGTGGTATCTTTTTGACCAGTTCGTCAATAAAAATTTTTCTTTCCGGCCTTGGGCCTATCACACTCATTTCTCCTTTCAACACCGACCAGAACTGAGGTAATTCGTCAATCCGGGTCTTTCTCAGGATATGTCCGAAACTTGTTATTCTTAGGTCTCCTCTCACAGACATTTTTGCACCGTGCCTTTCGGCCTCAACAATCATCGACCTGAATTTTGTGATCTCAATTTCTTTTCCTCCTTTCCCGACTCTGTGCTGCCTGTAAAATAAGGGCCCCCTGTTAAAAAATAAATTCAATATCAGGATCAGGGGTGTTAAAATAATCATGAAAGCCAGCCCGATAAGGGAGGAGCTGACATTGAGCCCCTTTTGCCATAGTAAATAGATATAATTGGAATTGTATTTTGAGACCGGAAGGATGCTGTAAAATTGACTCCCTGCAAATCTCAAAGGCAGGGCTTCATTTATTTCTTCAAACAGCTCAAAATAGGTTTTTACATGAACGCCGTATCTCAGGGCCCTGACAAAAACAGTATTAAGTGATTCGGAAAAATTTCCCCGGTCAATATCCAGCACAATGATCTGATCGATTAATTTTTTTGAAGCCATTCTGTCAATTGCTCTGGATAATTGTGCCATGTCCTTCTTGTTTTCAGGGATTTTATAGGTTCGCAAAATTTTTAAACCATTATCAAAATCATTGCCCTCAATTGAGGTTTTTACTTTGCGAAGCATGGCGTTACCGACTGTTGAAGAAGTCAGCAGGATAAAGTTTTTAACAAATATATTGTTATGGATGACTGAGGCATAAAAAACCCGCCAAATGATCAGGGAAGATGTAAAACCAAAAATAAATATCAGGATGGATACACTTTGCGACGGCAACTCTGGGGTAATGAAAGGAATGAAAATATAGAGCGAGGTACAGGTAACCCCTATAAAAAAAGAAAGTGGAAGCACCTTACGCGTCTTATTCACATAATTCAGATCGTAAAAATTAAAAACAACCGAAAGCAACCAGAATATAGCAATACCATAAGGGATTCTTGCTGCTTGCTGAAAAACAAAGTCAAAAAAAGAAAGATGATTCAGCTGAATTTTATGATAAAAGAAAAGGAAAGCCAGAAAGAGGGAGACGTCTACGAAACCTAGCAGTAATTTTTTTTGCCAAACACTTGATTCAATAGATAAACTGGTATTTATCGATTGATGTTTGATTTGACTCACAGAATTCAATCCCATTGCTTTTTAATGCAAATATAAGGTTAATTTAAAATGAAATCAATTCAAATCCTGCATCCGGGGATCAATTCTCTTGACAAAAGGATACAATTTTCTCGGGATTAAGCCTAAAAAGACAGGAATCAATGCGTAGTAATATCTGTAGTAGGGCAAATTGATATAATGGAAACACTTTAGTCTCAATTTACAATCAGAAAGCCGGTATGAAAAAGATTTTCTTGAGACGTAGTCATCATCCATGCGATACTTCAAAAGGACTTCCTTCAAATTATGAAATTTCAAGCCATTCCCGGCCGCTCTGAACCACATTTCATAGTCTTGAATGGTTCTGTAAGATTCATTATAAAAATCAATGCCTTCAAAGCTTTTTTTGCGAAACATTACGGCTGAATGGGTCATAGGGTTGGCCTTGGGAAGTAAGTTGATGATATCTTCATGTTTTTCGGGTACGGCTCTCAATTGAATTTCATTTCCGGCACTGTTGATGTCTGCTGAAGCAGACCCCACCAGGTCTATTTCAGGATTCAGATCAAGAAAAGAGACTTGTTTTTCAAACCGGGAAGCCATGGAGATATCGTCTGCATCCATTCTGGCTATAAAAGTTCCTCGGGATAGTTGAATGCCCCTGTTCAAATTTACTGTGAGCCCAAGATTAGTTTCGTTGAAAATGGGAATAATCCTTTCGTCCTTGCTGGCATATTCCTTGATGATATTGCTGGTCAGGTCGGTTGAGCCGTCATCAAAAAGGATCAGCTCAAAATCGGTATAGGTTTGCCTGATGATGCTTTCCAGAGATTCAGTTAAGAATTTCTCATCATTAAATGCTGACATGATGACGGATACCCTGGTCATAAGTTAAAAGATATTTTTTTCAATTGATTCAGATAAAGTGATCTGTATTTTTTGGACATGGCGGTGGCACTGAATTCAGAATTTATTTTTTGTTCCAAATTACGGGTCATCTCCCTGTGGTCATTTTTAAGGATCCGTTCCATTTTTTTATGCAGGTCTGAAGCATCTTCAGGATCGAAAAGATAAGGATAGGACGGGCCAACGATTTCAACATGCGAAGGAATCATTGATAGCAGCGCCGGGAGCCCTGTACCCAGTGCTTCAAGAACGGAATTTGGAAGCCCCTCGGTCAAAGAGGCGGATACGAAATAATCACTTGCTTTTAAATAGTCACTTACATTTTTGACTTTACCTCTGAAGGCAATCGCACTGTTCTTGTTTTTTGCAACAAGGGGTTGCATTAATTCTCCACTGCCTAAGAATAGCAACAGTACATCCGGGTCCTGAATTTGATTGAAGGCCTCCACGATTATCTGAGGATTTTTTAGGAGGGTTATCGCCGAGCTTACAATAAAAATTCTTTTATCAGGCGGAAGACCCAGTTCCATTTTTAACTGTTGTCTCAATTTATTGTCCGGAAAGAAACGGTTGGTGTCGATTCCGTTTTGAATAAAAGTTGTTGTAATCCCATAAACCGAAAGAAATTTATCACTGATGGTCTTTGAGCAGCTAATGGGATGGTCCAATTTTGCAATGGCTCTTTTGTGCAGGATTTCCATAAGCATCCCTTTTGTCTTGCCATAGCGGAAAGTATAGTCTTCTTTAGGAAAGTTGTGTATGGTATTCAAACGGATGACGTTTTTTAGTCGGCTATTGATTTGATCAGCCCTTATTCCATGAGAATGGCTTAGGTCTATTCTCAATTTGTGCACAAGGTTTTGAACTTCTCTTTTGTTTTTAAAGAGGCCTTGGAGCCTTGAATTGTTTAAATGGTATATTTTTAATCCGAGGGCTTTGAACATTTCAAGGGCCGATTCTTTGCCTTCCCTTGAAAGGCAAACAATATGAATATCAAATTTACGGCTGTCCAAACCAGATATGATTCCATAAAGAACGTTCATGGGACCACATTTTTTAAGGGTTGAAACAAGGTAAAGAATTTTTATTTTATCCATTTCTTTTTCCATCTCAAGGAAGGCAAGCCACATTTAACATACTCGTGATTAACAGTAATGCTGAAGCCGAAAATCAAAAATACATGGAAAAAACTTAATTCTTCATCTTTAGCGATTTTTCATTTGAAAAATTCATATCACCAAAAATGAACAAGGCATAAAAAAAGGATATGAATACAACTCCCCATGCCCTGTCGAGCATATTTTCGAGCATAAGGTTGAGCAGCAGGACTGTAATGAACATCTTCGTGAACAAACTCCTATTGTATGCGAATGGGAGCAGCAGAAAGGAAATCAGCAGGATGCAACCAGCGACTCCCGAATTGACAAGAGCTTGAAGAAATTGATTGTGCATGTTTTTATCGATCCCAGTCAGCAATTGAATTTTTGACCTTGAAGTCTGGATCCCAACACCCGTCAATAGCTCCTCCGGACTAAAATCTTTAAGAGTACGCCACAAGGTGATTCTCTCCGAAGAACTGCTGTATCGCAGTTCAGTGTCTTCAGAAGTGAGTGATGCATAGGCTCTTTTTAACCTAAGTTGTGAAGAAGGAATACTCAAACTGGAAATGACAAGGATCAGGATAACAACAGCACCAATCAGTTTGTACTTTAAGCTTTTGTTCAAGAAAAAAGTTGATATCACAATGATGAATAAGGAGGCCAGACCTGCTTTGGAGCTTAAAAAAACGATCATGATGGAATGCAGGGCCACGAGGATCCATTTTAAAGGTTTTTTAATCTTGATACATTTTGTGTACAATAAAATGAGGATGACAGCTGCCGAAAAAAAGGCATAATAAGAGGGGTGCATGTCAAGGAACAAAAAGAGCCTTTTATAACTGAGTTCCCCCCAGTTTATGATCATGTCCTGTTTGTAAAATGCTTCAGTGCTCTTGCTATCCCAGTTTCCGTACAAAATTTTATTCCTGTTGAAGACAGACCTTACAAAACCCAAGAGGAGCAGGATTAAAGACAAGAGGCTTAAAAAGTAGGCAAATACTTGAACTGCCATTCTCTGGTAGTGTTTTTTCGCATGGAATATGATAAAGGGCATCAGGATAAAGGAAGCTCTTTTTATGATTTGCCTGGTATCGAAATCACTGCTGTTAAGCATATCAAGGAACAGGCCTATTAAAACAGCCAGGAAAAAGGAATTAAAATAGAGGTATTTCCTAAAAAATGTTTTTACAGTGCTCTTGTCGATCTGAGAAATTGAAATGATCGATAAGGTGCCTAAAATGATCGAGTTGGCGGCAAATGAAATGACCAGACTCGGAAGGAGCATGAGCAGAAGGGTGTTAAAAATCTGATCCCGTTTCATAATGGCTTTATATATTTGGGAGTGGCTGTTTCTCGATCAATATGCTTTTCGATCCAATCCGGATCGTATGATTTAAAAGTAAGACTGATAAAATTACTGTAAACGACACTGTGCAAGTGTCCGGCCCTGATATTTTTCTGTTGTGCCACGATCCTGACAGTAAAAATGAGTGGAATGATAATGGCAAAACTCATTTTTATCATTTTTGAGATCACAGAGGTTCTGTTTTCCTGGATGATGGTATACAAACCAAAGAAGAAGGCCAGTACCGAATACCTGCTGAATAAATTTGGAAATGAAAATAAAAGGTTGATCAGGATCAAAAAAGGAAGCGTATATCTTCTGAATTTATTTTGATCTTTTGTGAAAATGAAATATAACAGAACCAGTAAATAAAAAATACGTTCCAGGTAAAAAAGCAGGAGGGCTTTCCAGGTCCTTTCTTCAAAAAATTCCAGGGCCCAGTATCCCAAAAAATAAATATCGATTTTTGTTTTCAGGGGGCTCTCAGGAAGATAATGAATTAAGTTGTTGGTCAGGTACATAAAAATCAAGCTCCCAAATGGCATGATAAACAGAGAGATCAGTAAAATCAGATTTAGCCTTTTGAATTTTATTCTTGACAAAAAGAAAAGGGGTATAGCGACCAAGGCTGCAAAATGAATAAATGAAGCCAATAAAAGAAAGAGCAATGTCCGTTTTTTCCCTTCAATTTTATTCAAATAGCCATAGATGACAAAAAGCATTGCTAAAGGGAATCTCAGGAACAGACCCTGAAGCAAAAAATCAAACTGAAGAATGAATAGCAATACCACGATCATGCTGATTTGCCTTTTTTGTTTCAATAAGAGGTTGAATGACAAATTAAAAAACGAAAAGATCAAGGCAAAAATGATGATTCTTATAGAAATGCCTAATTGGGCAAAAACATAAAGGATCACATAGAAAATAAAATCAGGTTTGTCATTAAGAAAAATCAAAAGTCCATTGAAATCCGTCTCCTGAAATTGAAAATAAGTCATATAAGCCCTGTAAAGGTCTCCGGTTGGGGCAAGCAAAGAAGCTGTCATACCAAAAAAGACGGAAATCATCAGCGAATAAAATCGTCTTCTTGTCTTGTAGACTTGAAAAAAGGATAAAGGAAGGGCCCAAAATGGAGCGAGTAAAAACAGACAAGCAAGAAACAGGTCAGAGGTATATAATTTGTTCTTTATTGCTTTCATCTTGAGGTAAAGATCAATCTGTGTTTTACGGCCACAAACAATCTGTAGCCCGCCATGAGAACATCAACCATGATTCTTGAATAAACAATGGCTTCAAAACTCATTCTATCCGTTTTCCATAAAAAGACCAGGGTTAAGATATAGATTATTGCCGGTATGATAAAACTATAATTGTATTGTTTGTGAAATCCAAAGGCCACCAGGGTATTTGTTCCTAAAAAATAGGTCAGTACGACAACAGGAATCAAGACGCTCAATTTTTGAAGCAATTCAGTAGGGAAAGAATTGCTTTGCGGATGTGAAAAAG
>CBDUAP010000119.1:0-9121 GCA_965365165.1 uncultured Flavobacteriaceae bacterium | reverse complement strand
CCTCATCAACAATGATCCTGATGCCATTAGAGATGGCAAATTGCGTAAGTTGAACCATTGGTGCCAGATCTCCATCCATGGAATAAACCGCTTCAACTACGACATAGACGTTCCCTTTCTCTAAGTTTGTTTTATGAAATTTTTTGATCAGATCCTCTGTATCATTATGCCTGAAACCATAGGCACTGGCATGAGACAACCTAATGCCGTCTCTTATAGAAGCATGACAGAGTTCATCATAAAAAATTCGATCTCCTCGCTGCGGCACAGAAGACAACAAACCAATATTGGCATCATAACCCGAATTGAAGATCAAAGCAGACTGAGCTTTAAAAAAAAGAGCGAGAGATTCTTCCAACTTTTCATGCTGTTCAAAGTTGCCGGAAAGCAAGCGAGAACCGGTACTGCCATTGATATTGGATAAACCGGACAGCTCAGTTTGAACCGCTTCGGCGATAGCCTTGCTGACAGCAAAACCAAGATAGTCATTGGAAGCAAAGTCTGTCATACCCTGACTAACAGAAAGCTCTCTAAGGCTTCCATTCGCTAAACGATCTGAAAGTTTTTCTGACAAGTTATTGGGAAGATTCATCTTTCAAAAATAAAAAAAAACGGGCAAAACCCGTTTTAGACCCACTTTATGCCTGACCTGTCGGGCCAAAGTTCAGTGGAATATGAGGTTGGTCATAATCCTTTATTTCTCCGTGATTTGCCTCAAACCTTTTCACATTGTCGGCAAGGGCCTTTGCCAGTCTTTTGGCATGTTGGGGAGTAAGGATGATTCTTGATTTCACCTTTGATTTTGGCGCCCCCGGCATGATATTGATAAAATCTACAACAAATTCGGAAACAGAATGATTGATTATGGCAAGGTTTGCATAGGTCCCGTCGGCCATTTTTTCATCTATTTCAATATTCAACTGATTTTGATTTCCTTCTTTTGACATGATCTTACATTTAGGTTTCAAAAAAAAGGCACGATGTTTCGTGCCTTTATTATTAATTCTCTACTTGATCAATTTCTTCCTTAAGGCCAACAATGAGATGATCATATTCTCTCATTCCTGTACCGGCAGGAATCCTTTTACCTACGATTACATTTTCTTTCAGGCCTTCGAGGTAATCTTCCTTACCGCTTACCGCTGCTTCGTTAAGCACCTTGGTTGTTTCCTGGAAAGAGGCCGCTGAAATAAATGATTTCGTCTGTAAGGAGGCACGCGTGATTCCTTGTAAAATCGGCTCAGCCGTAGCAGGAACCGCATCGCGAGCGACTAACAAGTTCTTGTCATTTCTTCTCAATATTGAGTTCTCATCGCGCAGGGCTCTTGCACTGACGATTTGTCCTGCTTTCAAATTTTCTGAATCTCCGGCATCTTCAATGACCTTCATTCCATAAATATTGTCATTCACTTCAATGAACTCATTCTTATGCACCAGTTGATTTTCAAGGAAAATTGTATCTCCAGAGTCAATCACCTTCACCTTACGCATCATTTGTCTTACAACAACTTCAAAGTGCTTGTCATTGATTTTTACGCCCTGCAGTCTGTATACCTCCTGAATTTCATTTACCAAATATTCCTGAACCTTCGCAGGTCCCATAATATTTAAGATATCAGTCGGAGTCGTAGCGCCATCAGATAAAGACATTCCTGCTTTGACAAAATCATTTTCCTGAACCAGAATTTGGTTCGATAATTTTACCAGGTATTTTTTAATGTCACCTAATTTGGATTCCACAATAATTTCTCTGTTCCCCCTTTTGATTTTTCCAAAAGAAATAACACCGTCAATTTCTGAAACTACGGCAGGGTTCGATGGGTTCCTTGCTTCAAAAAGTTCAGTCACTCTTGGTAAACCACCCGTAATATCTCCAGCTTTCCCTGATCTACGCGGTATTTTCACCAAAATCTGACCCGCTTCAATTTTCTGTCCTTCTTCAATCAATAAGTGAGCACCCACTGGTAAAGAATAAGACCTTTGGGTTTCTCCTTTCTTGTTTTGAACGTGAAGGGTTGGAATCACTCTTTTCTTTTTGGATTCAGAAATTACTTTTTCCTTAAATCCGGTTTGCTCATCCATTTCCACCTGATAAGTAATTCCTTCTACAACATCCTCGAATACAGCCTTTCCACTAAATTCAGAAACAATTACACCATTGTAAGGATCCCACTGACAAATCAAATCTCCTTTTTTGATCTTGGTCTTGTCCTTAACAAATATATGAGAACCGTAAGGTACATTATTGGTACTCAAGACAATACCGGAAGTTTTATCAAGGATCTTAAATTCAGCCGTTCTTGAAATCACGATTTTAACCTTATTACCTTCATTATCAGTTCCATCAACTGTTTTCAGATCATCAATTACAAGCTCTCCCCCGTGGTTGGCAACCAATCGGCTATCTTCAGAAATGTTTCCTGCAATACCCCCAACGTGGAAGGTTCTCAGGGTCAACTGCGTACCTGGCTCACCAATAGATTGTGCAGCAACCACACCTACAGCTTCTCCTTTTTGGACCATGCTGTTTGTTGAAAGACTTATTCCATAACACTTAGAGCAAATACCTCTTTTGGCTTCACACGTAAGTGCCGAACGCACCTCGATAGTATCCAGTTCAGCAGCTTCTACTTTTTTCACTGAGTCTTCATTAAACAAGTCTCCTGCTTCGATAATTAGTTCATCTGTTTCCGGATCATAAACATCATGTAAGGATATCCTTCCAAAAATTCTCTCGCCCAGAGATTCAACGATCTCATCATTATTTTTAAGTGGTTTAACTTCTAAACCTCTTAAAGTACCACAGTCCTCTTCATTGATGATCACATCCTGTGCAACATCCACAAGTCTTCTTGTCAAATAACCCGCATCAGCCGTTTTCAGGGCCGTATCGGCAAGTCCTTTTCTCGCACCGTGAGTCGAAATAAAGTATTCAAGAATCGACAATCCTTCTTTAAAGTTCGAAAGAATCGGATTTTCAATAATTTCTCCACCACCAGCAGTAGATTTCTTTGGTTTTGCCATCAATCCACGCATACCGGTCAGCTGTCTGATCTGTTCTTTAGATCCCCTCGCACCAGAATCAAGCATCATGTAAACTGAGTTGAATCCTTGCTGGTCTTCCCTCAAACGTTTCATCGACAATTCTGTCAAACGATTGTTTGTTGAGCCCCAAATATCAATTACCTGGTTATATCTTTCCTTGTTGGTCAACATACCCATGTTATAACTCGCCATGATTGAATCAACCTGCTTATTGGCAGAATCGATCATGTCATACTTCTCTTCGGGTATGATAATATCTCCCAAACTGAAAGACAATCCTCCCTGGAAAGCAAATTTATATCCCATGTCTTTGATGCTGTCAAGGAATTTTCCAGTTGTCGGAACATCGGTTACCTTGAGAATGTCACCAATGATATCACGCAATGAACGCTTCGTCAATACCGTATTGATGAAACCGGCTTGTTCAGGTACTACCTCATTGAACAATACCCTTCCTACGGTTGTTTCAATGATCCTGACCTCAATTTCGCCATTTTCATTGATATCTTTTCCTCTGACCTTGATGCTCGCATTCAGGTCCACTTTCTTTTCATTAAACGCAATCTTGACTTCTTCAAGAGAGTAAAATGTTGTTCCTTCTCCTTTAACTTTGTGCTCAGGTGTTGATTTACGCTCCTTAGTCATGTAATACAGACCCAATACCATGTCCTGAGAAGGTACGGTAATAGGTGAGCCATTTGCCGGATTCAAAATATTATGTGAAGCAAGCATCAACAACTGTGACTCCAAAATGGCCTCCTGACCCAAAGGAAGGTGTACCGCCATCTGATCTCCATCGAAATCCGCATTAAAAGCTGTACAAACCAAGGGGTGCAACTGAATTGCCTTTCCTTCGATAAGTTTTGGCTGGAATGCCTGTATCCCCAGTCTGTGCAAGGTAGGTGCCCTGTTTAGTAATACAGGATGCCCTTTAAGCACATTTTCAAGAATATCCCAAACAACCGGTTCGCGTTTATCAATGATCTTTTTTGCAGATTTTACTGTTTTGACAATACCCCTCTCAATCAGTTTTCTGATAACAAATGGTTTGTACAATTCAGCAGCCATGTCTTTTGGCAATCCACATTCGTATAATCTCAATTCAGGTCCTACAACGATAACCGAACGCGCTGAATAATCTACACGCTTTCCTAAAAGGTTTTGACGAAAACGTCCTTGTTTCCCTTTCAAGGAATCTGATAAGGATTTTAAAGGCCTGTTGGATTCTGTCTTAACGGCAGAAGACTTACGTGTATTATCAAACAAAGAATCCACAGATTCCTGCAACATACGCTTTTCATTTCTCAAGATCACCTCAGGGGCCTTGATTTCCATCAGCCTTTTCAAACGATTGTTACGAATGATCACCCTTCTGTAAAGGTCATTCAAATCTGAGGTTGCAAAACGACCTCCATCCAAAGGAACCAATGGACGTAATTCTGGTGGAATAACAGGAACGACCTTCATGATCATCCATTCCGGTTTGTTCTCCTTTCGTGAATTGGCATCTCTAAAAGCCTCAACGACGTTCAGACGCTTTAAAGCCTCCATTTTACGTTGCTTGGAAGTTTCTGTATTTGCTTTGTGCCTCAATTCATAAGACAAAGCATTCAGATCTATTCTGGCCAGCAATTCAATCAAACATTCAGCACCCATTTTGGCGATGAACTTATTGGGATCCTGATCATCAAGATATTGATTCTCTTGCGGCAGGGTCTCTAAAATATTTAAATATTCCTCTTCTGTCAGGAAATCCATTTTTTGCAACGGTTCTCCTTCTTCATTTTTTCCGATACCCGGCTGGATGACCACATATCTTTCATAATAAATGATCATGTCCAGTTTCTTGGAAGGCAATCCGAGCAGATAACCCATTTTATTCGGTAAAGATCTGAAATACCAAATATGAGCAACCGGCACAACAAGATTAATGTGACCAACCCTGTCTCTTCGAACCTTTTTCTCAGTCACCTCTACGCCACATCGATCACAAATAATTCCTTTGTATCTGATTCGCTTGTATTTACCACAGGCACATTCATAATCTTTAATAGGACCAAAAATCCTTTCACAAAATAAACCATCCCTCTCCGGTTTGTGCGTACGGTAATTTATGGTTTCCGGCTTTAAAACCTCTCCTTTAGATCTTTCAAGGATGGTTTCTGGGGAAGCCAGACCAATACTAATTTTGTTAAATTTTTTTACAGTGTATTTTTCTCTTTGTCTTGCCATAATAATGGATAGAATTAAATTGTAAAAATTATATTGTGGTCCCGCCTTTCAGCGGGACATGGGTTGCTTATTTATTCTTCTAATTTGAGGTCCAAACCTAGGCCTTTCAATTCGTGCATCAACACGTTGAAAGATTCCGGCAGTCCGGGCTCTGGCATAGAATCACCTTTTACAATGGCCTCATAAGTCTTGGCTCTACCCAGGACGTCATCAGATTTCACGGTCAAGATCTCTCTCAAGGTGGCAGATGCACCATAAGCCTCAAGTGCCCATACTTCCATCTCACCAAAACGCTGACCACCAAACTGAGCTTTACCTCCAAGTGGTTGCTGTGTGATTAATGAGTAAGGACCAATAGAACGCGCATGCATCTTATCCTCGATCATGTGACCCAGCTTGATGATATAGATCACACCCACCGTTGCCGGCTGATCAAATCTTTCGCCAGTTCCTCCGTCATACAGGTATGTATGACCGAAATCAGGAATGCCTGCTTTTCTAGTCAATTCAGTGATCTCATCTATATTGGCACCGTCAAAAATAGGTGTTGCGTATTTCTCACCTAGATTCTGACCTGCCCATCCCAGTACGGTTTCATAAATCTGACCGATGTTCATCCGTGAAGGTACACCCAAAGGGTTCAATACAATATCAACTGGGGTTCCATCCTCAAGGAATGGCATATCTTCCTGTCTTACGATTCGCGCAACGATACCTTTGTTACCATGACGACCCGCCATTTTATCACCTACTTTTAATTTACGCTTCTTAGCCACGTAAATCTTAGCCAGTTTGATGATTCCTTTAGGAAGCTCATCACCAACAGTTACAGCAAATTTTCTTCTTCTCAGGCTTCCCTGCAGATCACTTACTTTGATCTTGTAATTATGAATAAGTCTGTTAACCAGATCATTCAGTTCTTTATCCGTGGTCCAGACTCCTTTTGTCAAATGCTCGAAGTCAGTAACGGAATTCAACATTTTCAATGTGAATTTCTTTCCTTTCGGAAGGATTTCCTCTCCCAGATCATTCTGCACTCCCTGAGAAGTCTTTCCATTGATCAGTCCGAACAATTTATCAAGCAAAACATTTCTCAACTTGTCATATTCAACAGAGAATTCCACTTCAAGGCTGTTCACTTCTTCCTTATCCTTAACCCTTTTCGCTTTATCTTTTATGGCTCTCTGGAACAATTTCTTGTCAATTACAACCCCTCTTAGAGAAGGTGAAGCCTTTAAAGAAGCGTCCTTCACATCCCCTGCATTGTCACCGAAGATGGCTCTCAGAAGTTTTTCCTCAGGCGTCGGATCCGATTCACCTTTAGGGGTAATCTTACCAATAAGTATATCTCCGGGCTTGATCTCTGCACCGATTCTTATCATTCCGTTTTCATCGAGATCCTTGGTCGCTTCTTCACTCACATTCGGTATGTCGGCGGTAAGTTCTTCAGCTCCTAGTTTAGTGTCCCTGACATCCAAGGCATATTCATCAATATGGATGGAGGTAAAGATATCTTCACGCACAACCTTTTCAGAAATTACGATCGCATCCTCAAAATTGTATCCTTTCCATGGCATAAAAGCCACTTTCATATTTCTACCCAGAGCCAGTTCTCCTTTTTCAGTGGCATAACCTTCACACAATACCTGACCTTTGACTACCTTGTCACCCTTTCCTACAATAGGATGCAGGTTGATAGAGGTACCCTGGTTGGTCTTGCGGAATTTGATCAATTCATATACTTTGGAATCAGAATCGAAACTGACTACCCTGTCATTTTCAGAACGATCATATTTGATTTCAATTTTATCAGAATCCACATAGATCACTTCCCCGTCACCTTCTGAGTTGATCAAAATTCTTGAATCTTCTGCTACCCTTCTTTCAAGTCCTGTTCCTACGATAGGCGATTCAGGTCGCATAAGGGGCACTGCCTGACGCATCATGTTGGATCCCATCAAGGCCCTGTTCGCATCATCATGCTCCAAAAACGGAATCAAGGATGCAGAAATCGATGAAATCTGGTTAGGCGACACGTCCATATAATTGACTTCAGATGAAGTGACAACAGGAAAGTCACCATCTAACCTGGCCACGACCTTTTCTAGTACAATATTCCCGTCTTTATCAAGATCGAGATTTGACTGTGCAATCTTTCTTCCTTCTTCTTCTTCTGCACTCAAATAAATCGGTTCTTCAGTAGTATCCACAAAACCTTCCTTAACATTCCTGTAAGGTGTTTCGATAAACCCAAGATTATTCACCTTGGCATAAACCGCCAGGGATGAAATCAAACCGATATTCGGCCCTTCAGGTGTTTCAATCGGACACAACCTTCCATAATGGGTAAAATGAACGTCACGAACCTCGAAACCGGCTCTTTCACGTGAAAGACCTCCCGGCCCAAGTGCAGACAACCTTCTTTTATGTGTAATCTCAGCCAACGGGTTGGTTTGGTCCATGAACTGTGAAAGCTGATTGGTTCCAAAAAACGAATTGATGACTGATGACAAAGTTTTTGCATTGATCAGGTCAATTGGCGTGAAAACTTCGTTGTCACGAACATTCATTCTTTCTCTAATGGTTCTTGCCATTCTGGACAGACCTACACCAAACTGACCTGCAAGTTGTTCTCCAACAGTTCTCACACGACGGTTCGACAGGTGATCAATATCATCAACTTCTGCCTTGGAATTTACAAGGTTGATCAGGTTCTTAACGATGGTAATGATATCCTCTTTGGTCAATACCTTTTGTTCTATATCAACATCAAGGCCCAGTTTTTTGTTCATTCTGTAACGTCCAACTTCTCCAAGGTTATAACGCTGTTCAGAAAAGAACAATTTATTGATGATGCCTTTTGCTGTTTCATAATCTGGCGGCTCTGCATTACGCAACTGACGATAGATATGTTCCACAGCTTCTTTTTCTGAATTCGTTGGATCCTTCTGCAAGGTGTTGTGAATGATCGCATAATCACCAGCCTCATTATCCAATTTATGCAATAGAATGGTTTTAGCACCCGATTCTATGATTTCTTCAATGTGTTCCTTTTCAAGAATAGTATCCCTGTCAAGTACGATTTCATTTCGTTCGATAGAAACCACTTCACCGGTATCTTCATCAACAAAATCCTCGAACCAGGTCTTCAGGACCCTTGCAGCTAATTTTCTTTCCAGAACCTTTTTTAGGCCGCTTTTTGACACCTTGATCTCTTCAGCAAGATCAAAGATTTCCAGTATATCCTTGTCTCGCTCAAAACCAATGGCTCTGAACAAAGTGGTTACCGGTAATTTTTTCTTTCGATCAATATAGGCGAACATCACCTGATTGATATCTGTTGCAAATTCAATCCATGACCCTTTGAAAGGAATAACTCTGGCTGAATACAATTTGGTTCCGTTGGCGTGAAAAGATTGGCCAAAGAAAACACCAGGAGACCTGTGTAACTGAGAAACAACGACTCTTTCGGCCCCGTTTATCACAAAGGTTCCACTGTGGGTCATGTAAGGAATGACACCCAGGTAGACATCTTGAACAATAGTTTCGAAATCTTCGTGTTCAGGATCCGTACAGTATAATTTTAATCGTGCCTTGAGAGGTACACTGTAGGTCAGTCCCCTTTCTATACACTCTTGGATGGAATATCTTGGCGGATCAACAAAGTAATCCAGGAATTCTAAAACAAAATTATTTCTAGTATCGGTAATTGGGAAGTTTTCCATGAAGGTTTTATACAAACCTTCGTCACTTCTCTCATCAGATTTGGTTTCTAATTGAAAAAAATCCTGAAAAGATTTTATTTGAATATCGAGGAAATCAGGATATTCTGTTATCAATTTAG
>CBDUAP010000118.1:0-9136 GCA_965365165.1 uncultured Flavobacteriaceae bacterium | reverse complement strand
ATACAATGGTCAGCTTACAGACACTACGCGGTCAAAGCCTGATAAAAAAACAACCTATAAAAAATTAATATCATGAGAACAACAAGATTCAGCAACAGTAAAAGAATACAATGGTCAGCTTACAGACACTACGCGGTCAAAGCCTGATAAAAAAACAACCCCCAGCCATAACAAAAAACGAGCCATGAAAACCACATTATTCAACAGCACAAAAAGATCAAGATGGTCAGAACACAGAAACTACGGTTATTAGAACTGAAGGCCTTCGAAAATATAAATTCCCTTTCATCACATACATAATGGGAATGAACCTCAACACTACTTCGCATCGTATCATGCCATGTGATACAATCCAACCCTAATAAACAATTAGGGTTTCTTATTTTAGGGCTCGAGCCTGTTAATGACATAATCATAGTAACGAACAGTATGGTACATCGACTTCCAGAACGAAACTTTGGGCAAGCCTCTAACCGGTGTCCCCTCGTTTTTGACTTCGGCATACCATTCTCCTTCAGGACAAATAAATTTTTGCCGGATATAATAGATCTGTTCCATTGCAAGCTTTTTGTACCTGTTTTGGCCTGTAATCTCATACGCATTTAACAATCCCAAAACTGCTTCAGCTTGTTGCCACCATCCCTTTGACTTATCACGAGAGCCCTCATGATAGAGGATATTGAAATAACCTCCCTTGTTCTTGTCAAGGGCAAAAGTAATCACCCGGTCCATCATTAAAATTGCCAGGTTACGGGTTTCTTCTATGAGTTCCTCTTGACCTGTCTCCAATGCCGCTTCACACAATACCCAACTGCATTCGGCATTATGGCCGGCCCATATCTCATTGGGCATCAATTCCCAGTTTTCACCAAACCTGTGTATGCAATCGAAATGCTCTGTATCGATGAATTTATCAATAACCAACCTGATCAGTTTGACAATGACCTCATCTAATCCGGGAACTTTTTTATACTGCCTGTATTTCACCAGTGCCTCCAAAATATGAAAATGTGTGCCAAAAGACCTCGTCATAGGGTTAGCCCTCGCCCATTGCTTATCAAAACCGTCAAGATAACCCACCTCCTGTTCATCAATCATTACCGAATGAATAAAATTGAACTGGTCCTTTATCAATGACTCCAATTCGTCCGAAGGGTTCATGAACGCGTATTCCACAAGGCCATAAAGCACAAATGCCTGGGCCATACAAACGTTTTCGGCGTCGTGAACCCATTCCATATCGTTCCCGCGCGCCCAGTAATAGCCCCCATTCGGATTCCTGAATTCAGCTAACTCCCTAAATGCCTTGTCGGCCAGTGACAGGTATTTTTTTGTTTTCATCGTCGCGCAAGCTTTCGAAGCTCCATACAGGATCCTGGCCAGGTACATCGAACCGGTGAGCGCCGAACCGTTGGGAACATTGTCTATGGATATCTCAGGATATAGTTTGTCCTGTTCTACACGGATCATGTGTTTTGACCAAAAGTCAAGATAGTCCTTGAATTCACGGACCAGTGTCATTTGTAATGTTTCATTCATGATTGCAAGATAAGCATCTTGCTATTTACAAGCCAAGAAATCTGGCGACCTGCCATTTTACGATGATACATTTTGTATTGATCAGCCCGGATAGCGTTTAAATTGTTATAAAAATCTTAAAATTTTCTATAAGACATGCGGTGTCGTGAACCCTGTGCCTCAGTCAATTTACCTTTGTACCAGGTTAATAGTTATTGATGATGAGTCCTGAAATTGATTGAATTTTGAGTATTTATTTGCCCAAAAAATAGGTTAGACACCAAATTTAGATTAGATCAATCAAGGCAAGTCCCAATCTTAACGTGATCATTTCCTAAAGTAAATCAGGGGGAAAATAAAGGTTTACTGCACCATTAGGTTCAATGTTAATGATCATCGAGGGGTTGGGACATTTTTTTACCCCCTTTAAGTTGCGGGCCGCTTCAGCTTTCTTCAGCCAAAAAATTTCTGAAATTCCCCTCCTGAAACCTTGGTGCCACTTCAATACCAAATTCATTTTTGCCTTTGGTGCCTTCCCAAATGATTCTCAGACCCACCTGTTTGTTGATCTCAAAATTGTCAAATCGGTTCGGGATGGAACAATACAAATAATCCTGATTTGGTTTGTCGCGCAGGAACCTGAGCAAATGGCTGTTGATATAGAACATATTGTCATTGCTGTCTGCGGTTACATCAAATCCAAAAAATATCGGTTGGTCCAATTTCCTGTGCTGTATCAGGTCCTTGACCGTCAATTCACTTTCTGCCATTTTACGTGTCTTTAATTTCTCATAGGTTTCCGGCCTTACGGGAAAAATTAGGGCATGGCCCGAATAATAACCCGAATCATCAGTGATGATCAGGTTCAGTTCCGGCAATAACCTTGATGCTTCTCTGATCACCTCACTCAGGTTTCTGTTGATCTGTTTGTGAAACTTCATGTATTTGACCACGTAATCAATATCAGTTTCGTAATCGAAGGGCCTGACCCGGTTGCTGGCAATATTGATGTTTGTTTTGAACCAATGGGCATCAGGCAATTTATTGGTCAATTTAGAAAGGGAGTATTTCCTGAGACTGAAATCGTAATAGGTCGGAATCGGAACAGAGGCGTTTAGGTTTCTCACAAGCTGATAGGGCAAGAGTGTCTCCATAACGATCTCATCTTCCTTTTCAGGTTTGATCAGGGTTACCCCGTTTTCCCAGCGCTGAACCGTCCTTATATCCACGTTCAGCCTTGCCGCAAATTCAGCCTGAGAAATTTTATTGATCTTTCTGTAGTCCGTAAGAAGTTCTCCGGCGGTATTATATTTTTTCATGGTTTCAGGCATATGTAAAAATAAGCAAAAGAAATAATATTTACACAAGACATGTTGTGTCGTCTTCCTTTTGAAACCCCGGGTCTATTTTTGTCTAAAATTGACGAAATGATTTTGGAAATAATGACCCAGTTGGAGAAAGATGTGGAGAGAACCCTTGATGACGAACAAAAAAATCTGGTTGCCATAAAACATTTGCAGATACTGATGAGCCAGATAGACCACGATGCGGAAGAAGTACCTTTGACAGATAAAGAAAGATTCTCCGGCTTATTGGTTTCGCTAAAAGGAAAACCCCTGAATGAAACGGAGTCCCGAATGGTTGACAGGATCATCAAAAATTCAAAATGAAAATGAAAAGGTTGCCGGTCATCAGCATCGGCTCGGTACAAGCCTCCTATTGCAGCATGAAGCAGAGAAAGACTGAAGATGAAGCGCGATGATACGGAATGTAAAAGCAGGCTTTACAACATTAGAAGAGGTCCCTTGTAAAAGGGGCCTTTTTTTTAGGACCCAATTCACGATTCATGACCAGGCCACAAAGAAGAAAGCGGAATCACAAAATAAATTCATGCTTCCGCTCGTGCAAATATTAAGCAAAGGGGGGTGTCTTATTACTTAAAATAAGTCAAAATGATTTTTACAGGGCAACAACAGAATTACCATCAGCACTGATTCCATTATTCACATAGGCATCAGCGGCACTGTCATTTTCCCATTTGGTCTCATCAACCAAATACTTGAATTGGTACTCTTTTTCGGTTTCAAGATCAAGCGTTGTTTTATAAGTTCCGTTTTTAAACTTTTTCAAATCTATAGCCTCTTCAACATTCCAATTATTAAAATCTCCCAACAATTGAATTTTTTCAGCATCAAAGGCCTCTTCTTTTGTCAAAGTAAAAGTTACTTTACAAACCGGCTTACTCTTTAAAAATTGTTTTTTAATACTCATGACTTTTAATTTATAATGATTGGGCAAAGTAAAGAGAAAACTAAAATATATTTCACACTTTAATTGACCAATTTGTGTACTATATTAACATTAATAGTATAATTATGTTAAATAGAGGTTAATTATACATAAAGTCACTTGCAACTAAAACCTGTAAAAAAGCATTACAAAACACTAAATATCTTGACTTTAGGCCCCGTTTTGATCTTTTTATTTCATATCTTTATTAGCGTTTTAAACCTCTTTCAACATGGAAAAACCCTATAAAGTCCTGGTTAACAATTTACAGGAGTTTTCAATCGGGGAAAAAAGTATACAGGACCTGGATTTGCTGCCACAGGGTGAAAACACCTATCACTTGTTGTATCATAACGAATCCTTTCCGGCTGAGGTAGTCGAAGAAGATTTTGCCAACAGAACCTATACGATCAGCATCAATTCGAACACTTATCAGGTGAAAATAGAAACCCCACTGGATGACCTGATCAAAAAAATGGGGTACTCGTCCGGGTCGTCCAAAGCCTTGAATTCTGTAAGGGCTCCCATGCCCGGAATTATCATTGGCCTGAATGTAAAAAAGGGGCAGGAGGTCAAAAAAGGAGCCCCCCTTTTGATCCTGGAAGCCATGAAAATGGAAAATGCCATTCTTTGTCCGAAAGACGCCATAATCAAAGACATCTTTGTGTCAAAAGATGATACTGTTGATAAAAACAAACTTCTCATTACACTTGAATAAAGTCAAAATTCAGATTTATGAAAAAGATACTGGTTGCCAATCGTGGAGAAATTGCCCTGCGCATCATGAAAACAATAAAACGCATGGGGATCAGGACCGTTGCGGTTTATTCTACGATTGACAGAAATGCCCCGCATGTAAAATTTGCAGACGAGGCCATCCATATCGGCGACAATCCTTCAAACCGGTCTTATCTGCTTGGGGACCATATCATCGCCGAGGCAAAAAAATTAAAGGTAGATGCCATTCACCCTGGATACGGATTTTTGAGTGAAAATGCCGCTTTTGCTGCCGCCGTCGAAAAAAACAAGATGATTTTTATCGGCCCTGAAGCCTCGTCCATAAGTATGATGGGTGACAAACTTGCCGCCAAAAAAGCCGTTAAGGAATACAATATCCCTATGGTTCCCGGAACGGATAAAGCCCTGACGGATCCCGTTAAAGCAAAGGCGATTGCCCTTGACATCGGATACCCCATTCTGATCAAGGCGGCCGCCGGAGGCGGGGGTAAAGGAATGCGCGTGGTTCACCAACCGGAGGACCTCGATGAGCAACTGAAAAGAGCCATCAGTGAGGCCTTATCCTCCTTTGGAGACGGATCCGTATTCATTGAAAAATACATCAGTTCTCCCAGGCATATTGAATTTCAGGTAATGGCCGATACCCACGGAAAAGTACTCCACCTATTCGAAAGGGAATGCAGTATACAGCGCCGCCACCAGAAAATTATTGAAGAGGCGCCGTCTACGGTGCTAGGTCCGGAATTGAGGGCCAAAATGGGAGAAGCTGCCATCAAGGTAGCAAGGTCTTGTAATTACAGAGGAGCGGGAACCGTGGAATTTTTGATGGACGAAGATCTCAATTTTTACTTTCTTGAAATGAATACAAGGCTACAGGTCGAACATCCTGTAACCGAATATATTACGGATCTTGACCTGGTAGAGGAACAGATAAAAATTGCAAGGGGTGAAAAATTGAGTTTGGAACAAAATGAGCTGAAACTTCAAGGCCATGCACTTGAACTGAGGGTTTATGCCGAGGATCCGCTGCACGATTTTCTTCCCAACATGGGAACCTTGTCAAAATACAAAATCCCCGTGGGTCAGAATATAAGAGTTGATGACGGTTACGAGGAAGGTATGGAGATTCCGATCCATTATGACCCGATGATCTCGAAGCTCATCACCTATGGCAAAGACAGGGATGAGGCCATACAGAACATGATAGGTGCCATCGACAACTACTTCATAGAAGGAGTCACAACCACCTTGTCATTCGGGAAATACGTATGTCAGCACCAGGCTTTTCAAAGCGGGAATTTTGACACCCATTTTATAGAAAAACACTATGACAGAGATGCCTTGAAAGCGGCATTTGAAAAAGAGGCTCAGGTGGCCGGATTGCTGGCCCTGAAACTTTATTTTAAAGACAGAAGCATGCTAAGGCTCCCTATTGAGCCCCAAAAACAATAAATGCCCACAAGATGAAAGACAAACAACAAACTCTCTTGCAAAAACTGGAAAAAGCCAAGCTTGGCGGTGGCGAAACCAGGATCGAAAAGCAGCATCACAAGAAAAAACTAACCGCCAGGGAAAGGATCGATTATTTGATGGACGAAGGTTCCTTTGAGGAAATCGGAATTCTTGTGACGCATCGCAGTTCAGACTTTGGCATGGAGAAACAACGTTTTTTCGGAGATGGTGTGGTCACGGGTTATGGAACGGTAAACAAAAGACTGGTCTATGTTTATGCTCAGGATTTTACAGTGTTTGGTGGTGCCTTATCTGAAACACACGCCGAAAAAATATGTAAAATAATGGATCTTGCACTTAAGGTGGGTGCACCGGTGATCGGTCTTAATGATTCCGGAGGGGCAAGAATTCAGGAAGGCGTCAGGTCACTTGGAGGCTACGCTGATATATTTTACCGTAATGTGCAGTCTTCAGGCGTAATTCCGCAAATTTCGGCCATAATGGGGCCTTGTGCCGGAGGAGCCGTTTATTCGCCGGCAATGACTGATTTTACAATCATGGTTGAAGAAACGAGTTATATGTTTGTCACAGGACCCAATGTGGTGAAAACCGTTACCAATGAAGCCGTAAGTTCTGAAGAACTGGGCGGTGCCTCTACCCATTCAACCAAATCGGGCGTGACGCACCTCACGGCCCCGAATGACGTAGAGTGCCTTGAGAAAATAAAAAAACTTCTGAGCTATATCCCAGAAAACAATCAGGAAAAAACACCTGTGCTGCCGTACCAACTCGGTGAGGAATTAAGAGAAGAACTGGAAAGCATCATTCCGGAGGATACGCATAAACCCTATGACATGAAAAAAGTGATAGCGGGCATATGCGATGCAGACAGCTTCTTTGAGATCCATAAAGATTACGCAGAAAACATAGTTGTCGGTTTTTCCAGGCTGGCCGGAAGAAGTATCGGTATAATTGCCAACCAGCCCATGAATCTGGCTGGCGTTCTCGACGTCAACAGTTCGAAAAAAGCCGCGCGCTTTACGCGTTTTTGCGACAGTTTTAATATCCCTTTGCTCGTATTGGTTGATGTCCCAGGGTTTTTGCCGGGTACTGATCAGGAATGGAGGGGCATTATCGTCCATGGAGCGAAATTACTCTATGCCCTGAGCGAAGCGACGGTGCCGAGGGTAACTGTGATCACGAGAAAAGCCTATGGTGGTGCCTATGACGTCATGAATTCCAAACACATCGGAGCCGACATGAATTTTGCATGGCCGACGGCCGAAATTGCGGTCATGGGGGCCAAAGGCGCCAGTGAGATTATTTTTAAAAAAGAAATCGCTGCCGCAGATGATCCTGAAGCCAAATGGAAAGAAAAAGAAGCTGAGTACGCCGAAAAATTTGCGAACCCTTATGGAGCAGCAAGGCGCGGTTTTATTGACGAGGTCATTCTTCCGAAAAACACGCGAAGAAAACTGATCAAGGCATTTTCAATGCTCGAGAACAAACAAGTGGACAGGCCCAAGAGAAAACACGGCAATATTCCATTATAAGAAGCGGTGTACACTTGTCGTCAAAAAAAGGATTTCAGAACTAAACGATCTCAGCGCTAAGGCCCCGTTCAAGCAATTGGGTGCAACGTGGCTTCAACTCTTCATATTCACCTGTTTTCACCGCACATTTGCCTTTATAATGCACGAGATAGGTACATTGTTCGGCCTGTTCAGGCGAATGATCGCATACTTCAATCAAGGAATCGATAACAAAATCAAAGGTGTTCACATCATCATTGAACAAGAGAATTTCATGCTTTTCTGCCTCCTGAGCAGCAACATCAAACGATTCCTGCTGTTTTTCTTTCGCTAAGTAAATCATGTTATTCATATTCGTATCTATGCGGCTAATTTACAAATTTTAAAGCAACCCAGTTATTCCGCTCCAGTTCGCTTACAAAATTGAGTCCGTTTTTTTGAGCAGCTTCCCTGATTTGCGGGATATCCTCTGTGTAGAATCCACTCAGGTAAATGAGTCCGTTTGGTTTCAAACTTCCTGCATAAACCTCCATATCAGTGAGCAGGATATTCCTGTTGATATTGGCAATGATCACATCATAGGCCCCTGCCTTCAATATTGAGGCTTCACCTTCAAACACGTTGATCTTTTGGCATTGATTGCGCTCCACATTCTCAAGAGAATTTTCATAACACCAGGGATCAATGTCAATGGCATCCACAGCCGCTGCCCCTTTCATTTCTGCAAAGATGGCCAGGATCCCCGTCCCGCAACCCATATCAAGTACTTTTTTTCCTGTGAGATCCGAATCCATAAGATGCCTGATCATCAAATATGTGGTTTCATGGTGTCCTGTTCCAAAACTCATTTTGGGTTCGATCACGATATCGTATTTAAGATTGGGGGACTCATGAAAAGGCGCCCTGATGCTCACCTCATTCTCAACCACGATGGGCTCAAAATTTTTTTCCCATTCCTCGTTCCAGTTCACCTGCTCGATCTCCTCTGTATTATAGGTAAAACGCACCTCCTTCGAATTGAGTATCTGCACCTCTTTCAGCAAGGTTTCGTTCCATTCCGGCTTCTGAATATAAGCCACCAGCCCATCCTCCTGCTCGGTAAAACTCTCAAATCCGACCTGTCCGAGTTCAGCCACCAATATCTCAATGGCCGTCTGCGTATCCATAGATGCCGAGGCCACTTTAAAATAACACCCAATATAATTCATAACAGGCTGGAGTTAAAAAATCTGTGACATCAGTTCCTTCAGGATGAGATATCACAGACCTGTATTTTTAAATATTTTTTTAAAATGCAGTTCCCTGCAGACCTTTATATCGCTTTAACGATGGCCATAAAGTCATCAACGTTGAGAGCAGCACCACCGATCAAACCTCCATCCACGTCTGTTTTAGAAAAAATTTCATTGGCATTGCCCGGCTTTACACTTCCTCCGTAAAGAATAGAAACTTCTTCTGCAACGTCGCTCAAATATCTCTCTGCGACCAACTCCCTGATAAAAGCATGCATTTCCTGCGCCTGATCAGGAGAAGCCGTTTCTCCGGTACCAATGGCCCAGACGGGTTCATAGGCTAAAATAATTTTTGCCCAGTCATCTGAGTCCAAA
>CBDUAP010000117.1:0-9192 GCA_965365165.1 uncultured Flavobacteriaceae bacterium | reverse complement strand
TTGTTATAACCAAAGATACAAAACCCTTATAAATAAAAGAAATATGAGAATAAAATAATTTTTAGATTATATTAAAATATAAAAGGTTCGATAACCTCCATCTCCACGATCAAATAGAATCTGTGAAGACAGATTCGAAACAAAAAAAGACGCCAAGTTCACTTGAGCGTCTTTTTTTGTGAGAAGATGTAAAATTGCTGCTAAGCAATTTGCAAATTCTATTTGCAGAACGGGAGTCACTAGGGACCAGCGTAGCTAATCCCGAGTAAAGTCCTAAGTGTGAAGTGTTAAGGATTAAGTGGAATATCAAAGATGTAAATTTCTGTAAGACGGGAGTAACTAGGGCCCGGCAAAGCCAATCCCTCCAGCAACACAATGCATCCCTTTTTAATCATGCAAATCGAAAGTGAAACAGAAGAAAGCATCGCTTTCCATTCTGCTTAACTGAATAGTTGCAAAGGCGAAGCCTTAAAAAAGGGATGTTCAAAAGAGGTACAACAGGGATCATGGGAATAATCCCGCCTTTATCACTTGAGCGATTTTTTATGTGAGAATGTCAATTGCTGCTAAACAATTAGCCGATTATTCGTATATTTCTTGATATGAAAATCAATCCCATTATTTCCCTGCTTTCCCTGCTTTCAATCATGGCATGCCATAAGAAAGATGCTACGGGACATGATCGGCCTCAAGCAGCTGACTCGGTTCTCAGCAAGAATCAAATTATTGATTTGTCACATTCCTATTCGGATAAGACGGTGTATTGGGTCACGGCTAAGGAGTTTGAACTGGATACGGTTTTTAAAGGACAAACCGAAAAAGGCTATTACTATGCTGCAAATAACTTCAGTACAGCTGAACACGGTGGAACCCACATTGATGCACCCATCCATTTTGCAAAAAACGGACAAACCGTTGATCAGATACCTCTGGAAAACCTGATCGGAAAAGCCATTAAGATCGATGTCTCATCAAAAGCGCTTGATGACCCTGACTATTTAATAAGTATTGATGATTTCAAGGAATGGGAAACAAAAGAACAAACGAATATCCCTGACGGCAGTATCGTTCTTCTTCAAACCGGATTTTCTAATTTCTATCCGGATAGGAAAAAATATCTGGGGACCACAGAAAGAGGTGAGCAGGCTGTTAGTAAGCTTCATTTCCCCGGACTATCACCAAAAGCGGCACAATGGATTGTTGACAAACGAAACATCAAAGCGATCGGAATCGATACACCAAGTATAGACTATGGCCAGTCTGTGTTCTTTAAAAGCCATGTCATATTGCTTTCGGAAAACATTCCGGCTTTTGAAAACCTCAACAATCTGGAAAAGCTGCCTAGTAAAGAATTCGAAATCATCGCATTGCCCATGAAAATAGAAGGTGGCAGTGGAGCCCCTTTGCGGATTGTGGCGCTGTTGAAATAATTCCATTGAATTAGTTTGAAATGATCTGGGGTAGATCATTTATGTACAACCGATTGGAAGAATCAGTTCCAACCTATTCAGAATATTCAATCACAATTGAAGAAAGGCGCCGAATTGTTCCAGCGCCTTTTTATTAGTAAAGAAGTTCTTTTGTCCAGTTAATTGGCAATAAGTCAGTCTCTTAATCTACAATATTAATCGTTCCTGACATTGATCTATGAAATTCGCAAATATAATAAAGGGTATCCGGTGCATCTGCTGAAACCGTGAAGGTGATCGTTCCGCTTTCAATTCCGTTGTTCGTAACCCCCTCATTATAGGCATCGCCAGTCCCTGTAGTCTCAGTTGTTTTGATCAAAAACGGATGTCCTGAAGCATTTACATTAAAGGTATATGTTTCACCTCGCTTAAAGGTAAAGTCGGGGTTTGATTCATTTTCCAGATCTCCACCTGTAAATACATATGCCGTTGAACCACTATTACTCACAGCATAGGAATTTCCTCCACCTGATCCGCCTCCTGAACCTACATTAGCGCCTATATTTCCTTGAGCCACGATGGTAGAAAGATCATCTGAACTTAAATGAACATTGATATACCCGTTGAAATTTTTAATACTCTCGTAACCAAAAGGAGTTCCGTCATCGAGTTGCTCAACATGAGTGGTGCTTCTTCCTGTATCTCCATTAACAGGATTAAAAGTAAAGGCTATACCCCCTCCGGTTGCAGCATCATTATTGTGAATATGGGCTGGATGACTTCCTCCCGCAGGCGTATTATTCAGATCTATAATTGCCAGTGATTCTCCGCTTTTTCTTTCAAAAAAAGTAACTTCTCCAGAAATTCCGGGTACAGCTTTCTCTGATAATCCATAAACTACCGAAGAGCCAGTCAATTCATTTTGGCCTATGTCTCCTTGGCCCACAATTACATTCAGTTCCTCTGCGCTCAAATGGACATTAATATATCCATCAAAGTTCAATAAATCAGTATAATCGATTGCTGTTCCATCATCAAGAGATGAAATATTCGTATAACTCTTTCCTGTTGCGCCGTCAACAGGGGTCAAGCTCACAGCAATTCCACCACCTTCAGCAGCAGAATTATTGTGTATGTGTGCAGGATGGACTCCTCCCTCCGGTGTATTATTCAGTTCAATTAGGGCTAAAGATTCACCATTCATACGCTCAAAGAATGTCACAGTACCTTCTATACCAGCAACTGCTTTTTCATTCAATGAGTAAGATTGCGAAACCCCTGTTAAGGCATTACTCCCAATATCTCCTTGAGCCACAATTGTTTGCAATTCATCCGAACTTAAGTGCACATTGATATACCCATCAAATGCTACTAATTGATCATAATTAAGAGCGGTTCCATCATCGAGAGATGCAATATTAGTATGACTCTTTCCTGTTGTTCCGTCAATAGGGGTCAAACTCACAGCAATTCCACCACCTTCAGCGGCAGAATTATTGTGTATGTGTGCGGGATGGACTCCTCCCTCCGGGGTATTATTGAGTTCAATTACGGCTAAGGATTCGCCATTCACACGCTCATAGAATGTCACAGCACCTTCTATACCAGGAACTGCTTTTTCATTCAAAGAGTAAGATTGCGAAACCCCTGTTAAATCATTATTCCCAATATCTCCTTGAGCTACAATTGTTTGCAATTCATCTGAACTTAGATGAACATTGATATACCCATCAAAGGCAATTAATTGATCATAATTTATAGCAGTGCCATCATTCAACTCCGTGACCGGTATGACACTCTTTCCCGTATCACCGTCAACTGTGCCCAAAGTCAAGGCTATACCTCCTCCTTCTGCAGCTGAATTAAAGTGTATGTGAGCAGGATGTTGACCGCCGGCAGGAGTATTCACTAATTCGAGCTCGATCGTAACTGTATTATCAGAATATTCCTTAAATATTGCTTTTCCTGAAATACTCGCAACTGCCTTTGAACCAAGATCATACTCCATTGAATTTACCACTGTGACTGTATTATCAGGAGGATCTATATCAGGTGTCATATCATCATCGTCATCGCTGCAGCTCAGAATGAAAATAAAAACCGTTATAAACATTAGTGCCTTCCAGGTATTCGTCATAAATTTTTCCATGATCTTTTGTTTTTGGTTTTTGATAATTTTTTGGATTGTAATTTTTTCAAGATTTCATCAGACAACTATTTTTTCTCATTGTTAATCTGGTAAAGTGATATTTGTTCAACAAATTTAGAATATTTATTAAACAAAAACAAGCAAATACGTCTTTTTGTTTAATTTTTTTTAATTTTTATTGAACAAAGTATTGCGTTCACGACTTGCCGTAGTTCGTTTCACCTCCTGAAGCAACTCATTCTTATAATAAAAAAGACCACCCCTCTTAAGCAGAAAAACAAAGTCCTGAAGATTAATACCACCCTTGTATTCCTTTAAAATAAGGCCAGTTATGAGATGTAGTTCGTGATCATGTTAGCAACTGTGAGAGGAGAAAACAACACAACTTTTTTGTGACAAATTGATATAATCTATTGAAATCATTAAAATATTGATTCTCAAAATAGGGTAATCAGGAATTATGGAAATGATCTCGTTATGTACACTTTTACAAATCATCGCTTTTCAAATCAAGATTTCCATTGATGAAGATCATTTTATTTTGTCCTCAATCCTCATATCTTCTGACTTTATTGAAGAATTAATTTTAAACTCAACCCTATGAATGCAACCGTACAGTTTGTGAACCTGGACAGAAGCCCTTATGTTGAAGAGCTCTTGATGAAAAAACTAAAAAAGCTATTTAAAAAATATGATTGGATCATAAAAGCTAACGTCTTCTATAAGCTTGAAAAGGGATCAGTAGGAAAAGGAAAAATTTGTGAAATCAGATTAAGTGTTCCAGGGCCCAGGATCTTTGCCTTTTCGGATGAAGAAAGTTTTGAAATGGCAACAGACGAAACGATCAAGGATTTAGAACGCCTTTTGAAAAAAAGAAAAGGAGAAATGAAACCGCATATGTAAAACTTAAAACCCTTGGAATTATGAGATTCTATTTGCCCGGAACAACAGACAACACGAAATCACATTTGAAGATGTTCGGATGAACCAGATAAAGTACATCTCTTAATGACGAGCCGATTAATTAATTTTACTAAAGGCAAGAGCCACATCAAAAGGTTAGACCATTATTTCTCCTCAAAAAGCAACCAGGACTCCGGGTCAATTTCAACCTTTTCAGGCTTATTTTGCAATTCAATTTCATATTTTGCGGATTTTTCCTGCATCTCAAATGATTGAATTTTCATTTTTCCTTCTGTCACGATACCAAATTCAAGAGGAAATTTAAATGTGTGATGTTTTTGCAGTTGCTTAACAGAAATGTAAAGCTTGCCCTTTTTATGATTCCAGCTCCATTTTAGTTCTGGATATCCCTTGATATAAACCCATTGGTCAAAGAATTCGTTTAGCTTTTTCCCTGAAACCCCCTCCATAATCCTTTGAAAATCTGAAGTCATTACATTTGAATCCTTATAGGTCTCATAATATGATCTTATCCCTTTCCAAAAAATCTCATCTCCGAGCTTGTGTCGTAACATGTGAAGTACCCAACTCCCTTTTTGGTAACTATTGCGATTCAAAACCTTTTTGGGGTCCGTTACAGAATTGTCAACTATAGGTGCCGGGTTTTCCTGATAATATTCAATTACTTCTTCCCTGTCAAGGATTACTTCCTCCTTTCTTTTTTGATCCCCTTGTACCATTTCCTGATATAAAATGGCAAAATAAGTTGCAAACCCTTCGCTCAGCCAAACGTGATTCCAACTGTTTTCAGTGGCAGAATTACCGAACCACTGATGTGCAATTTCATGTGCCATCAGACTCTGGATCTCCTTTTTACCCGTGATGGATTTTTCGTTGTATGCTATGGTTCCGGCGTTTTCAAGACCTCCCCATGCCGTTTTGACCTGCATATTGGCTAGTTTTGCATATGAATATGGACCAACATGATCCACAAAATAGTTCAGGATCTTTGCTGCTTCATCGAAATCTCCAAATCCTTCAGTTCTGTTTTCAGGATAAACCCATGCGGACACTTCAATGTCATCAACCTTGCCCAACACCTTACTCGCAAATTTGGTAACACCAATGGTAACAACTTTCATCGCTACCGGAGCGGGTTCATGATAAGAAGTCAGTTTGTATCCTTTTCCGAGATTGCTCTCTTCAGTTTTTATTCCTGTAGCAACGACATCGTAATATTCAGGCGCAGTCACGTTAAATGTGACCGATGCCTTGTCATAGGGATGATCCACACAGGGTAACCAATAACGAGCAAGGTTGGGCCAGTTGTCGCCAAAAAATGAGCGCTGTCCATATTTTGTTGTATCAATGACCAGGCCTTTTTCAGGAATTCCATGGTACCGCAATTTGAATTCCCTTATGCTGTCATGGCCTGATTCCGGTCGGATCAATATCTTGTTTTTTTCAAATGTGTAATCGATCCTGGATTCCCCTTCAAAAACTCCGGTCAATTCCATTCCATAAAAATCGCTTTTACCGATCAGGTCGAGTGCAAAGGTGTCAATTTGATGTCCCAAGTTAACGGTGACCAGGGTTTCGCCTTTGATTTTATTGCTCTCGTCACTAAGTGAAATATCAAAAGTATAATGCAATACATCAGCAGATTGATTTCTTTTATAGGTGTCCTGAGCCCATATGGAACATGTGATCAGGCCCAACATTATAAAAAGTAGAGATAGTTGATGTTTCATAGATGTTATCTGTGTTGTTATGCGCAAAGTCTCTTAACTTTGCATTGAAATGTTCTAATTTAAAACCCAGTAAGAGATCTCAAGATAAAGCTTTATTTAGCACCTGCTTGAAATATTAAAGCGGTAAAAATAAGAAGGATATAATAGATTTAAAGCTATATTCAAAAGAATTTTAACCCTGCTCTTTTGTACTGACCGAATGAAATTTATTTTTTCAGGGCAGAAATTAATCCCCTTACACTTCCTTTACTAAGGAACACTTGCCTTGTAAATCTCGACCTTGGACCCTGATGTAATGTTGTAATCACAGCCGGCAACTATAAATGCCGCACCCCCGGTAACAAGGCTGATTTCTGTCTTGCCATTTGATAATTTTGCCTCACCTTCAATGACCATTAAAATTTGAGGTGACGGGGCATGAGAAGTGTACTTTTGAGTTTCGTTCAGCAGAATTTGGCTCAATTCAAAATCCGGTGCCGGACTTTTATAAACCCTTTCTATTCCGTCCTGATCAACGGTGCCTTTTATAAGGTTCGGAAAAGTTCCCTCAAATTTAATGTGTTTCAACAATTCAGGAACGTCAACGTGCTTGTTGGTTAAACCCCCGCGAAGGACGTTATCAGAATTAGCCATCAATTCTATGTTCTTTCCCTCCAGATAGGCGTGCGGAATCCCGGCATCCTGAAAGACAGCTTCTCCTTTATTTGCTTTTACAATATTGAAAAAGTAAATGGAATAAATCCCTTTGTCCAGATTGTTCTTGTTAGTGGCGAGATCATATGCCTTGGCTGCCCAATAATCAGGTTCTGATTTCGTCAACCTGCCCTTCTTGTACAAAGGATAAATTCTGTCGATCAGTGGTCTCAGTACCCGGGTGGTGACCTGATCAGCTTGTTGCATCACAGTTTTATATAGTCCAGAATAGCCCTCTTTTTCAAAAACCTCCGCAAGATCAAAAAATTCAGCCTGCAGTGGCCTGCAAAAGAACGAGGCTTTAATCGCTGCAGAAGATTTTTTTTTGGCAGAAAACCATGAAGGAGCCAAAAGTCACTTAATGCGACCATAATCTCGGGTTTGTGATTGTCATCTTTGTAGTTCCTGTGGGGTGCATTGATCGGAATCCCTTTTTTGTTTTCATCCCTAAACCCCTTCTCGGCCTCAGCTTTAGTTGGATGTACCTGGATGGATAGCATGTCATGTACATCAAGAACTTTAAACAAGAATGGCAAACGACCAAATCTTCCTGCAATTTCAGGACCCAAAGTCTCCTTTGGGCTCCGCGCTAAATAAGTGTCTAACGGTTCTTCTCCATGTTGAGTGAGCAAGAGAGAAGGCGCATTTTCATGTGCCCCCAGCCAGTATTCAGCTGCTTTTTCTCCATGTAAATCCAAATTGAGCAAATCAGGAATGTATTGATCACCTCCCCACGCATAATTTTGAACCCGACCCTTCAGAGAAAATATTTTAGTCATTCATCTCATTTTTAATGATAAGCGAAAATAATAAAATCATTTTAGTACTAGGCTTAAATTGTAACCAAGAATTGGTTCAATGGGTGGAAACATACCGATATTACATTGAAAATAAATCTATTACCTTAAAAATATTAGGTTAGTTAAACCCTTTTTGTTACATTTGATTATCCATTTGGATCAAATTGAATCAATGTAATTTCAAGCTATGAGAAAAAATTACTTGGCTAAAGTATAGTAAAATCAAAAAATTAAGGGCCCCTCTTTATAAAGGCTAACTGTTTTTGCCAGTTTCTTCTTGTTTCTTGTCGACCAGTTTATTTTCATTCCAACATTGATACATGATCATTCGTTCCATGTGGTTCTATAAATGATATTTGTTATGAAATCGACTGTTCAACCTTTTTTAATTCCTTTGCTATTGGTATTTATCCTTTGCCCTTTTCTGGGTTCAGCACAGGTCACATTTTCTGAAATTCCTTTAGACAAACAATTATTCTCAAGATCAACTTCTTCAAATCTGGCAGAATTCAATGTTTCCGGACAAGTAAATGCAAGCCAGACTCCTTATGAGGTTTTAAGAATAAATCTTATCCGATCGGCTAATGGATCAGAGGAAATTATTGAAACCAAAGAGCAAACATTAAATTATACAAATGGTTTGGCAGATTTTGAATTCAACATATCCATCCTTGCCGAACTTGCTAATTATTCTATCGCACTTCAAGGTATAATAGGCAATCAAATCAATGACATAATCCTCCCTGAAGGTACAGGAAATGATTTTGTTGCAGGTGATGTGTATGTCATACAGGGGCAATCTAATGCTGTCGCCCAAATTTATGAAGGAAGCTCAGGGGCTTATCAAAGTGAATTTGTAAGGGTGTTTGCCAGCGGAATCAATAACAGTTCGGCCTTAGTTGAGAACAACAAATGGTATTACGGAAACGGGGATGCGCCAAGTTATGGAAATGGGAATACAGGACAATGGGGCCTGAAATTAGCAAAAGAAATAATTGATAATGAAAAAATCCCAGTTGCCATATTTAACGGTGCCACAAACGGAAAGCCAATTGTTTATTTTGAAAAAGGCTATGATGAAGCTAACCAGAATTTGAATAATTATCAAAGGCTGATTTATCGATTGGAAACCACTGGATTAAAAGATGCTGTTAAAGGTGTTTTCTGGTCTCAGGGGGAGAGCGATGTAAATACAACTTTACAGAACTATATCGAGAGTTTTAAATCCATAAGGAATGACTGGTTTTCAGATTTTACCACCCTTGAGCAAATTTATATATTTCAAACTAAAAGTGCATGCTCAACCCCAAGTATGATGCAAATCAAAGAAGCCCAAAGGCAGTTGTCAACAGAAAATTCCAAAACCCACATTATACAGACTGCAGCTTTATCTTATGCTCCCCCCATAGCGTCGAATATTGATTGCCATTTTAGTTTTGAAGGAGGATATGAAGAATTTGGGAATCGATTATATCAATTGGTTAAAA
>CBDUAP010000116.1:0-9196 GCA_965365165.1 uncultured Flavobacteriaceae bacterium | reverse complement strand
CGAAAAAACGAAAAGGATTTAAAAGATCAGCCCTTGTTCTGCAATGCTCCTCTACAATTCCATCCCAGCTTTCTATGCTGTTCTCCGCTGTTTTGTCGACTACATTCCTGTTGTAATTCCATAAGGGATGCAATTTCAACGACAAGGGCGTGTGACCATTGTGCCATCGGCTGATAAAGGTATCATAGTCAATCGAAGGTTTTCTCCTGAACAGGGTCAGCAAGCAGATTCCCGGTGTTGCATCCCTGTCCTTCCAATCTTTGACATAGGCGACAGGAAGGGCCTCTGTGACTTCAAAAGAACCTGAAAAACCAGCAGTGTTTTCGATGTTTACCAAATGATTATTTTCATTTTGAACCACAGAAATAGAAGCAATTTTATTCTTTTTAAAAGGAATGACAGACAGCATTGGTGGTTTGTTTTCGGTTAAAACTACCTTGATCTTTTCAAGGTTGTAATTTTTTGACAATTCATTTGCCAAGACCAAAATTCTTTTTTTAAAAGCCCCGTAACCTTCTTCTTTCGTGCCCCGTAACAGGTAAATTGTTTTTTTCATGTGAAGTATCAAATCTAATTCCTAATTTTAAGTTCCATTGCCTTAAGGCAAGATAACAATAATTGAAAGGATCTCGATGAAAAATAAATTACCAAATATACTAATCACAGGAGGTTCGGGGTTTTTAGGCAGTAGAATTGTAGAAGAGCTGTTGCGCGAGGATACACCCTTGATACCTGGCAAAATAATTGTTTTTGACCTGAAAGACTTCCCGGGACCTATAGACAAGAGGATTGAATGCATCAGGGGTGATGTGCGAAATTATGCTGCCGTGGAAAAAGCGGGAAAAGGAATCGACATCGTCATTCATTGCGCCGCCATCATTGATTGGGGTACCCGCTCCAAAGAGGAAGTGTTGTCAATCAATGTTGGCGGAACTGAGAACGTCATAGAATCGTGTAAACAAAATGGCATTCCCTACCTCATTTACACGAGTTCACTGGACGCCGTTTTTTCCGGAGAGGCCCTTGTTGACATCGATGAGGACCAGCCCTATCCTTCTTCCTATCACACAGTTTATTGTGAATCCAAAGTTTTAGGGGAACAGGTGGTTTTAAAAGCGCATTCACCTGAATTAAAAACATGCATTTTGCGCCCCTCCGATATTTACGGAGAAGCCGACCCTTACCATATGGATGCCTTGATCGATATGGCGAAAAGCGGATTTTATGTACGTTTGGGCAACGGAAAATCAAAATGCCAGCAGGTTTATGTGGGCAACATGGCATTTGCACATATATTAGCTGCCCATGCATTGTGGACTGAAAACAAAAAGGTGGATAAACAAATCTATTTTATCACTGACACAGAAGGTGCCAATTTCTTTGATTTTTTTGATCAGATCGTTGCAGGTTCAGGTTACAAGATTTTTCCTAAGAACCTTTGGCTCCCCTACGCCCTGGCATATTCCATTGGTGCTGTTTCTGAACTAGTAGCGTTCTTATGGCGCCCCGTAAAACATTACAATCCTAAATTCAGCAGGTTTGCAGTGGTTTATACCTGTCAGGATTTTACCTTTTCAGCCCATAAAGCCTCGCGGGATTTTAACTTTTTGCCAAAATACAGTAAACAGGAAGCACTCCAAAATACCATTGATTATTACATGCTGAATAAACAATAAAAGAGCATTGTGAATCATTGGATTTATTCGTAAATTTAAGATATGATTCATTTATCGCAGTCCTTTTGGTCATGCTCAAATTAAGATTGGAAAAATTTGGAGTTGATCAGCGCGGATTGCCTGGGTGATTTATGACGACCGGAGCAAAAGGAAGGTGATGAAAGAAAAGATACAGATCCACTTTTTGGGGGCGGCCGGAACCGTAACCGGCTCAAAATACTTGTTGGATACCGGCAAGAGAAAAATCCTGATTGACTGTGGTTTGTTTCAGGGCCTTAAAGAATTGCGCTTAAAGAATTGGGAATATCCGCCGGTTGATGTATCCAAAATAGATGCCGTCCTGCTAACTCACGGACACCTGGACCATACCGGTTACCTGCCGCGATTGATCATGCAAGGTTACAAAGGCCCTATTTATGGAACCCATCCTACCTTAGACATTGCTGCCATCATATTGAACGACAGCGCCCGTGTTCAGGAACAGGAAGCCGAAAGAGCTAATAAAGAAGGGTATTCCAAGCACCATCCTGCGAAACCCCTTTATGACCTTTATGATGTTGAAAAGACGCTTCCCCGGTTCAAAAGAATTCCACCCGCCCGATGGCTCCCGCTATTTGAAGAAATCAGGGTCAGGTTTTCCTATAACGGACACATCCTGGGCGGCACTTTTATAGAATTGGATATAGGGGGTAAACGATTTGTTTTTTCGGGAGACATTGGCAGGATCAATGATTTACTATTGTATCCGCCGCTTAAACCCAAAAAAGCAGACATCCTCTTTATAGAATCTACCTATGGCGGCAGGTTACATCCTGAGGAGGCTCAGGCCATCCCGGAGATCGAAAAACTTGTGAATCAAACCATTTCAAGAGGGGGCAGCCTGTTTATTCCGAGCTTTTCGGTTGAACGAGCACAGTTGTTGATGCTGATACTTTGGAAATTAAGAAAGGCCAACAAAATTCCTAAAATCCCGATGATCCTGGACAGCCCTATGGGTGCAGACGTTCTGGCCCTTTTTCACCGCAACAGAGAATGGCACCGGCTTGACGATGATACCTGTTATGAAATGTGTACATACTTCAAGGTGGTCAGCAGCTTTCGTGAAACCATGGAATTCAGGAAAGACAAAACGCCTAAAATCGTCATTGCGGGCAGTGGCATGCTAACAGGGGGCAGAATGCTAAACTATCTGGAAATTCATGCCCCCGAACCCAGAAACACCTTGCTCTTCGTTGGTTTTCAGGCTGAAGGTACCAGGGGACGAAAGTTGCTCGATGGTGAAAAGTCTTTCAAGGCCTATGGAAAATGGGTGCCTTTTAACATGCAGATTGCCATTATCGAGGGCTTGTCTGCACATGCAGACCATGATGAATTGCTCGATTGGTTAAAAGAATTGCGTAAAAGCCCTGATCGGATATTCATCGTTCACGGAGAAACTGAGGCTTCTGAGGCCCTTAAAAAAGGGATTTTAAAAACTTTTAACTGGAATGCAGAATTACCGAAATTGTACGATATAGTTACCGTTTAAAATATTGTTGCCACAAAATCAATCTTGTTGAATGATTATTTTTCATATTCACAAAGTACCTCCGATCCGTTTTACAAATTGCGACAAGGCCAGGGCACCAAAACCAAATAAAATGACCAATCTCTCCTGTGGCCAGGTTAAAGGTACCAAAGAAAGAACAGTGGCAGCAGGAGGTATCAAATAAACCGCTAAGGTCAATATGATGCAGATCAATATGGCTGCCCATATCCATGGATTGCTAGTCACTTCATTCTTAAAGAATGACAACTGCCGGCGGGGCATATTGAATATGTTGAGCAATTGTGCAAAAATAAGGGTATAGAAAGCCATGTTGTTGATCTGAAAAGCATCAAGCCCCAGTACAGAATGGGCATAAATGGTGATGCCCAGCACTGCAGCGGTTATTGACAAACCATAAATAATGGTAGAATTCCATAACAAACGTGTTATGATGGGCTCATCAGGTTTTCTGGGCGGGAGTTCCATGATATTCTTTTCACCCTTGCCAAGGCCCAGGGCCAAGGCGGGAAAAATGTCCGTAACAAGGTTCAGGAACAGTATTTGAAGGGGCAGCAATGGCGAAGGCAAGGCTAAAAGTGCAGCCAGACCCACTGATATGATCTCGGCCAGGTTACTAGACAACAGGTAGACTACGAACTGGCGTAAATTCTGATATATGGCCCTTCCCTGACTGATGGATAATTCTGTGGTGGTAAACTTATCATCCATAAGAATGATATCAGCGGCTTCTTTGGCAGCCTCAGTGCCCCTTATCCCCATGGCAATGCCAATATCTGCCTTTTTCAATGCCGGAACGTCATTGATCCCATCTCCTATCATTCCAACAATATTGTTGTTTTTCTGGTACAGCTTGACGAGCTCCAGTTTTTGCCTCGGGGTAACCCTGGCAAATACTTCAATGTCCAGTAATTTCATTCTATCACCTTCTTCTAGATCATCCAAATGGTTAAGATATTTCCCGTGCAGTACTTTTTCTGCGGTATCCTCCGGATCGAGCATTCCAATTTCTCTCGCTATCTTCATCGCGGTTCCGGGATGGTCACCTGTCATCATAACCACCCTTATTCCAGCCTTTTTGTAGGTGTCAATGGTAGATTTAACGTCAAGTCTTGCCGGATCAATAAAAGCGATCAAACCTAAAAAAGTGAGGTTTTTTGAAAGGTCTTCAATGGGAGGACACAAGTCTGATTTTTTGTAGGCCATCGCCAAAATTCGCAATCCCTGCGAAGCGTGCCTGTCAACAATTTCATACCACTTTTCCTTGTCCTCAAAGGGAGTAATACTACCTTGTTTGGCTATGGTATCACAAAGGGGAGCAAGACTTTCAAATGCTCCTTTTACATATACACTGAAAACACCTTTATGTTCATGAACGGTTGTCATCATTTTTACCTCTGTATCAAAGGCCAACTCCATTTTTTCCGGGTTTTGATCACGAATTGCCATCGGGTCATACCCGGCAAGCTCGGCAAATTCAATCAAGGCCAGGTCAATGGCATCCCCATGCCTCTTTTCTGCATTCAGTATGACATCGTTGCATAAAACACAGGTCATGATCAATTCATTGAATTCAAGAGACTTTTTTAGGGAATCAAAAATTTGATTCTTCTTCATGTGCAGGTTTTTGACTTCCAAAGAATCGAAAACCAGCGTGTGGACGTGCATTTTATTTTCAGTAAGTGTCCCTGTTTTGTCCGTACAGATGATATTGGTGGCCCCAAGGGTTTGAACCGCCTCTAATTTTTTGATAATCACTTTCCTTTTAGTCAAGCGCAACATGCCACGGGCCAATGCAATCGTTGCTACTATAGGTAATCCTTCAGGTATGGCTGCCACAGCAAGTGCAACCCCGGTCTGCACCATTAAAAGAAGGTCCTGTCCCCTTATATACCCTGCTATAACAACCATCATCGCCAGTGCCAGGGTTAGCCAAATGAGCCGTATACTCAGTTGGTTTAACTTTTTCTCCAGGGGGGTAATTTCTTCTTTTGCCTCGAGTCCTAATTTTTGAATCTTACCCAGCTCTGTATTCATCCCTGTAGCTACAACGATCGCCTTAGCCATGCCCCGTGTCACAACCGTTCCTTTGAAAACCATGTTTTTCTGCTCAGTTACAGGTAAATCTCCCGATAAGGTATCTGCTGTTTTTTCTATGGGCATGCTCTCCCCGGTCAAAGAAGCCTCTTTGACGCTCAAATTTTCAAGAGAAATCAATCTGGCATCCGCTGAGATAATATCTCCGGTTTCAAGAATGATAATGTCACCGGGAACCAGTGTAGCGGCCTGAACAGCGACAACTTTACCCTTCCGCAGAACATTGGTAACCGACTGGCCCATTTTACGAAGCGTCTCCAAAGAATGCTCTGCCTGCAGCTCCATAAAAAACCCTATGAACACCGTGATGATGATCACCACCAGGATGGCAATTCCCTCGAGCCAGTCTGTAAATAAAAAAGCCAAAATTGCCGCTGCAAGCAAAATATACTTGATCGGGTCTAAAAATTGTTCAAAAAAGATCCGCCATTTCTTTTTCGGCCCCTTTTCATCCAGTTGATTCTGGCCGTAAAGATCAGCCCGATGCAGCGCCTCTTCAGCATCTAAACCATAAGTGGCATCACTACCGTAATGCTCCACAACACGCTGCGCCGAAATTTCAAATGGTTTCTGTATCATCATTTCATCAGTTAGTGTCTCCAAACCATAAATTAAATTCATTGAAATTTATGGCTTGCCTTAATTACTGTACCCTCCTTGCGATAATTCTGAAATTTTTCCCATACATCCCCGACCTTTCAAAAGAAAGGATTCCACAACTTACTGCTTTGCTAAAGCAACTTAAAGGTATTAAAAATTTATGACATTACATTATTTCAACTAGTTTAATATCAAGACATTATATAATTTTTTACTACATCTCATTCAGGCTTTACCAGGCTCGGTTCAGCGCACATGAATTAATTTTTTAATCGGTCCGTATTGGTTATTTTAAATTTTTTCAACTAAAATATTAGTTTAAACTAATTATTTAGTTATATTTGTAATCACAAACCCTGAACAAAAGGTCTTATGAACATACAACTTACAAAAGCCGAAGAGCAATTTATGCAGGTCCTTTGGGACCTGAAAGAAGGGACGATCAGTGATATTATAGAAAAACTGCCCGAACCCAAACCCGCGTACAACACGGTTTCAACCATCATAAGAATACTTGAAACCAAAAATTTTGTTTCTCACAGGCCTAAAGGAAGGGGTTATATTTATTTTCCGATGATCCAAAAAACAGACTACACCAACCAGAGTTTGCACAAACTGGTAGATGGCTATTTTGGGGGCTCCTTTAAAAGTATGGTCTCCTTTTTTGTCAAAAAAAATGATTTGGACCTCGAGGAACTTGAAAATATCCTGAAAGAAATTGAAAAGCAAAAAACATAAATCATGATCAATTATATACTACAAGTGATGCTATTTCAGGCTGTGTTTTTTGCAGTTTATGAAATCATCTTAAAAAAAGAGACTTTTTTCCAATGGAACAGGTCTTATTTGATTCTTACGTCCGCTGCTGCCTATGTGATCCCTTTTATCGACCTGGAAAGCATGACTAACAACCTGCCTGTCGAATATTTTTTCATGATGCCGGAAGTTGTCCTTTCTCCTGGTGAATTTATCGAAAAACAATTCATTTGGTCCGTGTTTTTGATGGCTTCTTTAAGATGGGTCTTCTTTACGGGAATACTGTTAACAGGACTACTTTTTACCGTAAAGGTTTTTAATATCTGCATGCTGATTCGAAGGAACAGCAAAGAAAAAAACAAGGATTACAGCCTGGTGCTTCTGCAACAAGAAAATACGGCTTTCTCGTTTTTCAAATTTATTTTTATCGGAAAAACATTACAATCCAAAGAAAAAATCATCAGTCATGAAATGATCCATGTCAGGCAGTGGCATAGCCTGGACCTGCTGTTTTTTGAGATTCAAAAAATAATATTCTGGTTCAATCCATACAGCTATTTGTACCAGAACAGAATCACGGAAATTCATGAATTCATAGCGGATTCAGGGTCCGTGCCTAAAAAAGAAGGAAGTACTTTTTTCAATAGTCTTTTGGCCGAGACTTTTCGGGTTGACAAGATGGCCTTTGTCAATTCATTTAACAATCATTCATTAATTAAAAAGCGAATTATTATGTTTAACAGAGAAAATTCAAAAGATTTATTTAAAATAAAATATGCCTTGCTCATACCTTTGTTTTTTGGGATGCTTACCTACACCTCATGCCAAAAAAATTCGAGCAAAGCCGGAGGTGAAAATGACATTTATAAAACTGCCGGGGAAGAAGGCAAAAATGAGGGTACGCTTCGTTCTGTCAATGAAAGTGACGCGATTCCTTTTGCCATGATCGATCAGGCTCCTGTTTATCCTGGCTGCGAAAATGCCGAGGATCAAAAAAAATGTATGGTAGAAAAAATAGCTGCTCATGTATCAGCCAATTTCGACGCTTCATTAAATGATAACCTGGCAAAGGAAAATACAACTGAAAAAGACGATGGCGAAATGTTGATCGATAAAATATATGTTCAGTTCACCATCGACAAGGAAGGCCATGTCACTGACCTGAAAGCCAAAGCCAAACATGAAGCATTGGAACAAGAAGCTGTAAGAGTAGTGTCATCTTTACCTCAGTTCATTCCCGGTGAAAAAAATGGCAAAAAGGTGGCCGTCAAGTTTACGCTGCCAATTTCATTAAAAGATAAGGGATAAGCAAACCTTTCGACCCTTCAATTGGGTCATCGAAAATAAATACCGCAAGGAATTCCTGCGGAAATAAAAAAACCTGAGGCTATTAAGCATCAGGTTTTTTTATTATTCAAAATGATTTGTCGCGCTTTATTTTGATTTTATGATAGGGTCGTCGTTTCCGTCAGGGTCACCATTTACAAATTTTTGATTCGCTACGTCAGGGCCTCCCAAAAGCATGACTCCCGCAACATGAGGCGTTGCCATAGAGGTACCTGAAATCGTATTGTATTCACCGTTTTTCCATGTCGATCTGATTGATACGCCAGGGGCGCACCAGGAAACAGGCGGATTCCCATAATTTGAGAAGCTGGCAAAATTATCATTGACATCCGAAGCAGAGACAGTTAATATATTTCCTCCGTCAATTCCCGCTCTTGCGGGTGAATAATTCATGGCATCCTTGCCATCATTGCCTGCAGCTACACAAAATATGACATTTGTTGAAGCTGCCCTTACCGCTTCATCCAAACTGGTTGAAGCACCTCCCCCCAGGCTCATGTTTGCAACGTCGCCTAAAACACCAAGCTGACCAACGTATTCAATTCCGGCAATGACGCCGGAAACAGTTCCACTTCCTCTTCTGTTCAGTACACGAACAGCAACTACCTGGGCTCCTGCCGCCACCCCGATAACTCCTTCGGAGTTATCAATTGCAGCTATGGTACCGGCTACGTGCGTTCCATGCCCGTTTGCATCGTCTGGGTCATCGGCATCTTTTCCTCCTAAAAATGACCTGCTCCTGTTCACATCAACATTCAGGTCAGGGTGGTCCAGGTCAATTCCTGAATCTATGACCCAGGCCGTTTTATCCGATGCCGGTGTTCCGCCATTCACCCTTGTGATTCCCCATGGGGTTTTTTGCTCTGCAACTGCATCTTCTCCTCCTCCACCTGCCCAGGATGGCTTGCCAAGTGTAATAATTTGATCCTGTTCAATTCTCAAAATCCTTTTATCATTTTGAAGCACTTTTAACTGAGCTTCGTCAAGTTTTGCCGCAAATCCATTTAACGTATACCCATAGGTCTGTATTAATTTTTCCTCAGACAAATCAATATTTGAGAATTTTGATAAAACCTCCTTTTTCATCTGAATCCTGGTTTCCTTGTAATTCAATTTAGATTTTCTGGCAACCGAAGACCCTGCCATAACAATAATGTATTGTCCTTCTATGGGC
>CBDUAP010000115.1:0-9286 GCA_965365165.1 uncultured Flavobacteriaceae bacterium | reverse complement strand
TCTGCCCCACATCTGCTCCAGAGGAGATCCGAAAGCCCACAAGGCATACATGTTGAATAAAATATGCATAAAGCCCCCGTGCATAAACATGTGTGACACAAATTGCCAGAAACCGAAATGTTCATTTTTTGGAAAATAAAGCGCGAGCCATTCTCCTAGATTCGCCCCTAAAAAGGCGCTTGCGGCAAAAAATATGACATTTAAAATAATTAAATGTTTAACGGCTTCGGTTAACCTTCCCATAATAAATTATAAATTAAATCTTTCTTCCACGTCTTTTAAGGACAAGGTAATAAATGTTTTTTTGCCAAAGGGCGAATAGTTGGGTTCTTTACAGGAAAACAAGCGATTCAAAATACTTTCCTGTTCCTGATTTGTCAATGTAGTTCCTGGTTTAATGGCCAGGCTCTTAGCCAGGCTCTTTGTTATGCTGTCCATCTGGCTAAAACTTGATTCGGGAATTTCATTTTTAAAGTTTTCGATCAAAGATTCGAGAATACCCGTCACCTCCTTTTCACTTATGGTCAAAGGAATCGCATCGAGAAGGAGTGCTTCATCCGATATTTCTGAGATGTGAAAGCCTGCGCTGTTCAGGTCCTGCCTGATTTGCTCGACGATAACCTTGTCGTTCTTGTTGATTTTTATCTTCAGTGGGAACAACAATTGCTGGTGGCCCAAACCTTCAAGTGTTACTTTGGCCAGGTAGTCCTCATAAAGGATTCTTTGATGTGCGGCATTCTGATCGATCAATACCATACCAGATTTGATGGCGCTTGCAATGTATTTGGCCTGAACCTGGAAGGTTTTGTAAATGGAATCATCCTTTGAATCATCAAATAGTTGCTGGCTTACAACATCCATTTCAACTTCAATATTCTGAATGATTTCCTGTTCAGGATCATGTTGTAAATAGAGAGCTTCCCAATGTTTACCCGGAGCGTTTCTTCTAGAATGAATATTTGTTGAAGCATTAGATTTGAACGGATTAAAATCCTGATCAACCTCAATAGACGGTTCATTGACAAAAGTTTTACCCTTAAAGGAATAAGGAGTATCCAGGCTTGAGTCCCTTTCAAAGTCAAGACTGGGAGCAACATTGTATTGTCCGAGACTATGTTTTATAGTTGATCTGATTATGGCATAAAGATCTCGGTCATTATCAAATTTTATTTCCGTTTTGGTCGGATGAATATTGATGTCAATGCTTTTTGGCGGAACCTCGAGATATAAAAAATAAGAAGGATGGTACCCGGGGCTCAAAAGCCCTTCATAGGCATTCATGACCGCATGGTGCAGATAAGGGTTTTTTATAAAGCGCTGGTTGACAAAAAAGAATTGCTCACCCCTTTTTTTCTTTGAAAATGAGGGTTTAGTAATAAATCCGCTAATTTTTAAGATATCCGTTTCTTCACTGATAGGCACTAACTTTTCATTGGTGTTTTTGCCCATGATCCCAACAATACGCTGCCTCAGGTTACTTTCCTCATTTGAAGATTGGGCCGCAGGTAAATTAAAAAGTTCACTTCCATTATGTATGAAGGAAAAAGCAATTTTGGGATAGGTGAAAGCCACTCTTTGAAAAGCGTCAATGATATGCCGAGTTTCAACCGCGTTGGATTTTAAAAAATTACGCCGGGCCGGAATATTATAAAACAAATTCTTTATTTCAAAATTTGACCCCTGCTGTGTGGCAATTATTTTTTGAGAAATTAAAGCGCCTCCGTTGATCTTGAGCTCCGTTCCCAACTCATGCTTTTCTGTTCTTGTTTTCAGTACCACATGTGATATGGCCGCAATAGATGCAAGGGCCTCGCCCCTGAAGCCATTCGTATGCAAATCAAAAAGGTCATGAGCGGTTCTTATCTTGGAGGTAGCATGCCGTTCAAAGGACAATCGGGCATCGGCTTCGCTCATACCTGTGCCATTGTCAATAATTTGTATCAGGGTACGACCGGCGTCTTTTATAATTAATTTTATATCTGTTGCCGAGGCGTCCACGGCATTTTCCAATAATTCTTTAACTACTGAAGCCGGACGTTGTACCACCTCTCCTGCAGCAATTTGATTGGCCACATTATCGGGCAATAATCGAATAAGATCTGCCATTAAAATAATTTATGCAATTCAAAAATATAGGCTAAAATCCCGACTAAGATAGCTATAATTATAGCAAGTCGAATATTGACGCTTCTGTTGGAAGATACTTTTTTGTGGCGGGCCCAGCTTGATCGTAAATTATCTTTTGTAAGCGTGATTTTGGGGATGTCGGCATCTGAAGCATCCTGGTTCTTGTACTTTTCCTTTAACAATTTCAATCGCTCCTTACGCTCGTCGTAATAACGAGGTTTGTAATTAAATACATAATGAGATCTTGGTTTAAAAGCATTTCCGAACATAGCACTTCATTTTGCTGATATTACAAAAATACTCAAATCTCACTAGTTTTTCAAATAAAGTTATGTTAAATGCAAACCTGAAAATGGCCATAAAACCCTTAAATACTAAAGCTTGTGATTCATGGCAGCCATTTTTATGGCAGCCACCGCACACTCAATGCCCCTGTTGCCGTGTTTGCCTCCTGATCTGTCAATTGACTGCTGTTTGTTATGATCTGTCAAAACACAAAAAATGGTGGGAATATCATATTTGATATTCAGGTCCTTGATTCCCTGGGTTACACCCTCGCAAACAAAAGTAAAGTGCTCGGTTTCTCCTTTGATCACATTCCCAATGGCAATAACAGCATCAAGATCTTTGTTTTCAATCAAAAATTTACATCCGTAGACGAGTTCAAAACTTCCGGGAACCTTCAGGGAGGTGATGTTACTTTCCAGGGCTCCGTTTTCAAGCAAGGTTTTAACAGCACCTTTGTAAAGGTTCTCTGTAATCTCAGGATTCCATTCAGAAACAACTATTCCAAACCTGTACTTACCTGCACCCGGTATGTTCTCGCTGTCATACAATGATAAATTTGTGGTTGCCATTTCAAAGCCTATTTTCCAGCCAACTGTGCTCTCTGAATATAGATGTCAATATTCTTCGCTTCTTCAGATTTTGGGAACTCATTTTTGATTTTAGAAAAATAAGTTTCGGCATCATCAAATTTTTCCAATTTCATAGCTATAATTCCAGCTTTATGAAGATACAATGGCGAAGTGAAGTTATTATCGCTAACACCGGCAGCCTCCAAATAATAATCCAGAGCATCTTCTTCCTGGTTGATTTCCACAAATGCATCTCCAATATTTCCCTTGGCAAGCGCTGCAAGCATTTCATCATCTGATGAGAATTCACTTAAATATTTGATTGCATTTTCATAATCCCCGGTTTTTAAAAAGGAGATTCCACTCATATATTTGGCCAGATTACCGGCTTTTGTATTTGAATAGTTTTCTGCAATATCGATCAGTCCGTATTTACCGTCAGACCCATTTAAGCTAATGTTATATAAGGAATCAACAGCTGCCGTGCTATTTTGAGCTTCTTCAAAATATCTTTTAGGATAAGCCAATTCATCTGCTGCCTCTTTTTCATTTGGTTCAACTACATACTTGTTGTAGGCCAGAAACGCCAGGATCACAGCTGCAACAGCAATCAATCCGGTGAAAATAATTTTCTGATTCTTTTCGACCCACTGTTCAGATTTTGAAGCCGTTTCATCTAAAGTATTAAAAACTTCAGCTGTTGTACTTTTATCCTCAAGGTTCACTTGATTGCCCTTGTGCTTTTTATTACCTCTTTTTTTATAAGTCGCCATCTGTATTTTATTAATGGCGCAAAATTAAAATTTTTATTCAAATTATTAACTTAATTTAAACTTAATTTTTGTTTTTTTGCACTAAGCAGTTTACTTCTTTTTATCGGTATTTAAAATATTGATATTTAGGTATTTATACAATCAACGGTTTATTTTACCAGTTAGAAGTTTACGCATTATCGCCCAGGCAGGGATAATTATGAGTTCGTGTATGTTTTTAGAAAGTATTTCAATCATTAACTTCAAAAATTTTTCTGAACGCTCATTTGCGTTCGATGAAAAGATCAATTGCCTCGTGGGTAATAATGGTGTTGGAAAAACGAATGTACTGGATGCGATTTATTATTTGTCACATACCAGGGGTTATTTTAATGCAGTGGCTTCCCAAAACATTAAACATGGGGAGGATTTTTTTGTTCTTGATGGAATTTACAAAAAGGCCCAAAGGGAAGAACACATTCACTGCAGTTTAAAAAAAGGCCATAAAAAAGTGGTAAAGAGAAATGGGAAAGCCTATGAAAAACTCTCTGAACATTTTGGATTTTTACCCCTTGTGATTATTTCCCCTTCCGATACCAACCTGATCGTGGAGGGAAGCGAGGTGAGACGGAAATTCATGGATATGATTATTTCAATGGGCGACAAGGAATATTTTCATGACCTAATTCAATATAACAAAGTTGTCAGCCAGCGCAATTCCTTGTTAAAATATTTTGGAGCCAACTTCACTTTTGACAGTGATAATCTAGAAATATATGATGAACAATTGGTGTCTTATGGAAATAGAATATACGCAAAACGGAAGGTTTTTATAGAGGAATTTACTGTGATTTTTGAGAGAAGATACCGACACATTATAGAATCTTCCAAGTCAGATAATTTAAAAGAAGAGGTGTCGTTCTTATATAAAACGCAGCTGGATGATTGCTCTTTTGAGGATTTGCTAAAGCAAAACCTGGACAAGGACAGGATCCTCCAGTATTCAGCATTTGGGGTTCATAAAGACGATTTGTTGTTTCAAATCAATGACCATCCGGTAAAAAAGGTGGGTTCTCAAGGCCAGCAAAAGTCATTTTTGATCGCTTTAAAGCTTGCAGAATTTGATTTTATAAGGAAAAAATCAAATTTAAAACCCATATTATTGCTGGATGATATTTTTGATAAACTAGATGACCAGCGGGTGGGTCAATTGCTGCACCTGGTCAATGATGATAGTTTTGGGCAGTTGTTTATAACTGATACCCATGATATCAGGACCGAGAACCTGATTAAAAAAACAGGACAATCATACAGAATGTTTAGCTTGTAAAACATAAAAAATGACAAAAAGGGAGAATGATACCAATAAAATAAAGGATTTGATTCCACATATGTTGCAGGAGAATAAGCTGCAAAAAGGGATGGATCAGATTTATGTCAAGGAAGCCTGGGCAAATGTGATGGGGCAGGGGGTGATCAATTACACTGAATCTGTTTCCATAAAAAATCAGACGCTCTATGTGAAACTAACTTCTTCTGCCCTTAGAGAGGAACTGGGCTACGGAAAAGATAAAATTGTGAAGATGATGGATGAAGCCCTTCAAAACCTGAAGATAACTGCTATTCGGTTGCTTTAAATCCATATCGGAACGCAGGCAGAAAATATCTGTAAAGAAAATAAAAAAACCGTCTGTTGAGGACGGTTTTTTTTATTTTTTAGAAAAAATAGCTTAGAAAATTTCTCTTCCTGAAAAGTGAAAAGCACCTTCAATCTGAGCATTTTCGTCACTGTCAGATCCGTGAACTGCATTTTCACTGATAGAATTGGCATATAATTTTCTTATGGTTCCTTCTGCAGCTTCTTCCGGATTGGTTGCCCCGATCAGTGTCCTGAAGTCCTCTACTGCATTCTCTTTTTCAAGAATCGCTGCCACAATGGGGCCTCGAGTCATGTATTCGACCAGATCGTTAAAGAAAGGTCTTTCATTATGAACAGCATAAAAAATTTCAGCGTCTCTTTTTGAAAGCTGTGTTTGTTTCATTGCGACGATCTTAAATCCAGCCGTATTTATTTTTTCCAAAATGGCACCCGTATTCCCTTTTTCAAGTGAGTCGGGTTTTAACATAGTGAATGTTCTATTCGTAGTCATGCTTGTTTTTTATTTCAAATTTTGTGCAAAAATAGATGTTTTCAACTGTACATCCCAAGAATCTTAGCCAATTTTTTTAATATTTCTGAAGGTAGGATTGAAAAAGAACGTTGTCTTTTCCCCTTATTTCCATTATTACGTTTTTTTCGTTGAAGTTAAACCGAAGCAGGCCAAAATTCTTTTCAACCACTACCTTGGACATTCGATACGGATTTTCTTCTCCGCTGAAAGAGGTCCAGCTATGCGTCATACCACTTGAGGTAAAATCGATCAAAGGATAATCCAAGCCATTGAGAGTATCTTTTGAAATTTCAGCCAAATGCCGGTCTCCGGACAAAATGATCACACCCTCAGCACCAGATTCTGTGATTATTTTCTTCATCCTCTCTGCTTCATGTGGCATATTGCCCCAACTTTCATACCCGTGCCTGTCTGATAAGAACTGTATGCTGCTCACGATGATATTGAAATCGGTTGTTGAATCATTGAGCTCCTTCTCAAGCCAGAACCATTGCTCATCACCAAGCATGGTTGATGTACTGTCGGAGGATGGAACATATCGTTTCTTGCCTTCTGGGTCTTTGGTCAGGTCACTCCTGAAAAACCTGGTGTCAAGCAATAAGACGCGCACCGAATTTTCGCCTGTTTCATATATTTTTGAAAAATAGATCCCTTTTTGTTTACGCCTGGCATCTTCAGGATCAAGATCGAAAAAATCAAAAAATAACTGTTGAGCGCTGTCTTTTTTTCCATAACTGACTCCACCGTCATTCATCCCGTAATCGTGATCGTCCCAGACCCCTAAAACGGGTATACTGTCTTTAAAAAAGCTATATATCGTATCATTCTTTAGTTTTTCATAATTTTTCTTCATGAATTGCATGTCATAGGTGTCGGTATAAATAATGTCACCTCCCCAGATAAACAAGTCAGGTTCGTTCTCCATGATAGGCCTCCATAATTCATTCACTAGATTTTGATTATTGCAGGAGCCGAAGGCGATGATAAAATCGTCCTGATCCGTAAGCTTTTGATGTTTGACTGTCTCATTTTTCCTGCCACAAGATGCAAGTAAAACAATCAGAATCAGGCTTAAATATCTTGTTATTTTCATAAAATATGATTGAACAGGACCTTATTTGGTTCTGTATCGCAAAGAAATGAAAACTATCCTAAAGAATTTCAAATAGGAATGATAATATTAATTTTATTGTATATTCGCAACCTATGAATACAGATGATTTCCTAAGCGTAAAAAAGCTGCTTTCCAAACCCCAAAAAATAGTCATTGTAACCCATAGAAATCCCGATGGAGATGCCTATGGAGCAAGCCTGGCGCTGTATTTGTTTTTGCTGAAACTGGACCAACAGGTCAATGTGGTTTCACCGAATGATTGTCCTGAATTTTTAAAGTGGTTACCGGGTGAAAGTGATATCGTCATTTTTGAAAGTGACAAAATGGAAGGTAGTCGGATCCTAAAGGAGGCAACGCTTGTTTTTACGCTTGATTTTAATGCATTTCATCGTTTGGGAGAGGCCATGCAGGCCCTGATGGAACAGATTGAGCCGGTTTATGTGCTGATTGACCACCACCAGCAGCCTGATGATTATGCAGCTTACGCTTATGTTGATCCTTCGATGAGTTCCACAAGTCAAATGATTTATCAGTTTATTGAAAAGATGGGACAGGTCGATCTTATTGACAAAGACATTGCGACATGTTTGTATGCTGGAATACTTACTGACACAGGTTCTTTCAGGTTTCCTGCAACGACCAGTCAAACACATAGGATCATTGCAGATTTGCTCGATAAAGGGGCTAAAAACTCAGAGATCTACAATAAAATTTATGATGTAAATACGTATAACCGATTACAACTTTTGGGAAAGGCCCTGGAAAACCTGGTTGTACTTGAAAGGTTTCACACTGCTTATATTACCTTGTCTCAAAAAGAGCTCAACAGGTGCAATTTTCAGAGAGGCGATACCGAAGGATTTGTGAATTATGCTTTATCCTTGAAAAATGTAATGTTTGCAGTGATCTTTATAGAAGATAAAAAACAAAAGATAATTAAGATGTCATTGAGGTCCGTAGGTGACTTTTCTGTAAATGAGTTTGCCAGGAAATATTTTAGCGGTGGTGGTCATATCAATGCTGCCGGAGGAAGAAGTGATCTTTCCTTAAAAGATACCGTTAAGAAATTTGTGGACCTGCTTCCAACACTTAAAAATGAATTAATACTACCGGAATGAAGTATCTCACAACCCTGCTGCTCATGACGCTTCTTCTTGCGGCTTGTTCTAGTCCTGAAGCGAGAAAACCCATTATAAGGAAGACGGGTTCTTTCATGAATGAATCCATCGAGCGCAATAAAGTGCTCAATACACTTGAGAATCAAATTTTAATGAAAAAAATGGAAATGGACAGTGTCCATGACTATTACAATTCATCTCATGGTTTCTGGTATTATTACCTGAAAAAGGCTGATCAGGATGCCTACAGTCCAAAACGGGGTGATGAGGTTTTTTTTAAGCACGAGATCAGGACACTTAACGATTCAGTGCTTTATCAAGAGAAAGATCTGGGCACAAAAAGTTACCTGGTTGATAAAGAGGAGCTGATTACCGGTCTCCAGGACGGTATTAAATTGATGAAGGAAGGTGAAACTGTTACTTTTTTGTTTCCTTCTCACAAGGCTTATGGCTATGCAGGCAATGACAGGGTAAGACCCAATGAACCGTTAATTTATAAAGTAAAAATATTAAAAATCAATAAATTAAGTGAAAATGAAAATAATTAAATCAATTGTACTGGTTCTTTTGATCAGTATCATCTCCTGTAAAAGTGCCAAATACAATGATCTTGATGATGGTATTTATGCAGATCTTCAAACAGACAGAGGCGATATTCTTTTAAAGTTGGAGTATGAAATTGTGCCGATAACCGTATCGAATTTTGTCTCCCTTGCTGAAGGCACAAATGCTTATGTGGATGAGGCGTATAAGGATAAGCCGTTTTATGATGGCCTTAAATTTCATCGGATTGTGGAGGATTTTATGATACAGGGTGGAGATCCCAGGGGGAATGGATCAGGCGATCCCGGTTATAAATTTGAGGATGAATTTGTAACAGATGAGGACGGAAACATTAAGCTGTCTCACGACGGTCCTGGAATTTTATCGATGGCCAATTCTGGCCCGGATTCTAATGGAAGCCAGTTTTTTATCACACACAAAGAAACGAAGTTTCTGGACGGAAGACACACGGTTTTCGGACATGTTGTTTTTGGTCAGGAAGTGGTGGACTCCATGCAGCAGAATGATGTGATTCAAAAAATTGAAATTATCCGAATCGGAAAAGAGGCCAAGGCCTTTGATGCTGCCTCAGAATTCAACACTT
>CBDUAP010000114.1:0-9387 GCA_965365165.1 uncultured Flavobacteriaceae bacterium | reverse complement strand
ATGGACGATGGGATACTTGGTATGGTATCAGTGAGGGAACAAAATTAGAGTGGGCCGGTATACAAACATTATGGGTTTTGAAGGTGCTGAATAATTATGGTAGAATTGAAAAATAAAAAACTACACAGAACAAAAAAATATAAATCAGTGGGCTGATGTTAGTTTAATGAAAGTTTTTACATTAGCTCAAACTTATCGCGGTCGTGCAAGCAAACTTGCATGAGGATACGAATAGAGCTCTGAAGAGAACGCCGCCTCATATTCGAACCTTTGTAACCTATTTGATAAAAAAAAAATTCTGAATGAAAAAAGTCATTATAGTTGGAAGCTCTAGAAATGATGGTGATACATTAAAACTGACAAATGAATTGATTAAAGAAACTGATTGGGATTTAATCAATTTAAATGACTACGACTTCAGTTACTACGATTATGAACACGAAAATAGAAATGATGACTATCTAACCTTAATGAGAAAAGTCATTGATAATTATGATACATTAATTTTTGTAACTCCGGTTTATTGGTATTCTATGAGTGGAATAATGAAGGTGTTTTTTGACCGAATAACTGATTTGTTGGACATTGAAAAAGACCTTGGGCGACAATTACGTGGAAAAAATATGGCTGCAGTTAGTTGTTCAATCGGTAATAATTTAGGTGATTATTTTTGGCTTCCGTTTTCTGAAACTGCAAAGTATTTAGGGATGAATTATCTTGGGCATATACATACGATTACGAATGAACCAAACGAAACAAAATTGAAGAAATTTATTAATCATTTAGATAACCAAACACGCTACAACACTTTGTGAGAATGTATTAAAACGAAATTTACACTAACCGTTGTACACTATTAAACAAAACCTTGTCATGATAAGAAAACATACTGAAAAAGATCTTGAACCCATAATGAAGATATGGCAATTATCTTCAACAATGGCTCATCCTTTTTTGAATTCCACATTTGTTGAGAAAGTGGAATCTGATATGCGGAATGTTTATATTCCAGGCTCTGATACATGGGTGTACGAGAGTGATGGAGTATTGGTTGGGTTTATAAGTATGATCGATAATGAAATAGGGGGTTTATTTGTTTCGCCTGAATATCACTCAAAAGGGTTAGGAACAAAGTTACTTGATTTTGTAGGCAAGTTTAATGCTCAGCTGGAAGTTGAGGTTTTTGAAAAGAATGAAATAGGCCGATCTTTTTATGATAAAAAGGGGTTCATCTTATCGAAAGATTATATTCATCAGCAGAGTGGAGAAAGGGTCCTGAGATTATCAAAATGAGTAAAAAGCCAGCGTACAAAATTGGCTACAAGCAATTCGGTAATTGGAAAGTGAAATCCCCTGCAATCCCTTACTGTAAATAGCCGAGAATATATCTTTAACAATAAAATAACCGCCTGTTTATAAAGTTGTTATTTTTAATATGTGCTGGAGTGAGAGAGTTAACTCCCTCTGGTCGGTGATCCTGAAAAAGAGGCCGACGACAAAGAAGAATCCTTAAAACCACTTCAACATTCGACATTCGACATTCAACATTCGATATTCAAGAGAGGATTAACTCCTTTCAGTCGTTGATCCTGAAGTGGGATCCACTATTAAAAAGATAATGAGACTGATTTCTCACGTCTTACTTCTCACTTCTCACCTCTTACGTCACCTCGGATTACCTCCCTACGGTCGGTGATCCTGAAGTGGGCCCCTTGACTAAAAAGCATATCGCTATCGCTCTATTACTTTTTTTTGTTGTTACTGCGCCTTGAAAGCAAGCTTTCGGCTTGTTCCAACAAAAAAAAGCTGAACTCTCGTTCAGCTTTTTAGTCGGGGTGAGAGGATTTGAACCTCCGACCTCCACGCCCCCAGCGTGGCGCGCTAACCGGGCTACGCTACACCCCGAATTGAATCCATGATAAAATCATGATTTAAAATTCGAGCACAAATATAATCGTGTATTTTTTCTCACACAATAAAATTGAACATTAATTTTTTATTCACAGACAGCAAAAATTGTCAGCTATAACAAGGAATAGAAATCCCAAAGCCTCAACCTATAAAAGAATCAGAAGATAAGCGCTATACCTTCCGTGATGGCTCAAACTGCAAAGATTCTTTAACTTCCTGTTTTGGGCATACAGCTCCGGGATACGAAGTCCGTTCTTTTTTATCTTCAAACCTTCGACAGGCAACTTCCTTCGTTCAGCCAGATCCTTGACCAAGACTTTGCGGATATCGGCTCCGGGATCTTCAATATTTTTGTTGATCATGATACCACATAACATCTCATGCTCAATCCTGTTATCGTGAGCCATTGTGTGCATCATTTCTCTGTGCTCTTCTGTTCTTGTCAGGTAGTTATGTGTATCGATCTGCACCATTCCTTTATTTTGATGGGTCAGTTCACAGCTAAAACGCCTGGGATTAAATCTTATCATCCCTGTTTTTCTCACATGGATCTTATAGGCACTTTCCTTCATGCTCCAAAGCTTCCATACCACACGGAAAGGCTCCGTTGAATCAAACACATAGCACTGCTCCTGCCGCGAAAAAAGTTTGTCCAAAAACCCTTTACGCTTCCAGTTACTTTGCTTGGCAGCCAGTTGAAGATCAATAATGTCGTTACCTATCATATTTCAAAATAATCAGCCCGCCATTTTCTTTTTAATGATCTCCAGCGCTTGCTTGACGCTTAGCATTTGCTCCATAGATTCATTGTCAATTTCAATATCAAAGGCGTCTTCCACGTCAAGAACGATGTCTACCAAATTGGCTGAATTGACCTTTAGGTCATTGATAAAATCTGTCTCTTCATTTAAATTTTGAAAGGCGGTTTGGTCCTGAACATAAGGTTCAACAATCTTTTTTAATTTGACCATGAGATCGGTATTATTCATAGTTGTTATTTTTTAAATTTTTTAAATACGATACAGGCATTCACATCACCAAAACCGAAACTCGCCTTGATTACTGTGTCAATGGTTTTAAACACGGTCTTTTGCGGAATAGGATCTGAACCTATGAGTTCAATTATTCCGGGGTTGACATCCTCGCAATTGATCGAGGGAAAAATAAAATTGTGGTGAATCTGCAAAACACTGGCCACACTTTCTATACTTCCTGCAGCTGCCAGGCAATGCCCTGTCATTGCTTTCAGCGAATTAATGGCCGGAAAATTATATTTATCAAGTTGTAAAGCTACCTTCCAATTATTTATTTCGACACTATCTTTAGCCGTTGCCGTCAGGTGGCCGTTAATCACATCTATTTCAGCGGCTTCAATACCAGCCTCCTGCAGGGCACCGCTGATGCATCTTTGAACCGCTTCCGAATTAGGAGCCGTCATGGTACCCCCTTTTCGTTGCCCTCCTGCATTAAGATGCCCTCCCAGGATCTCCGCATAGATCCTGGCCCCTCTTTCAAGAGCACTTTCCAGGGTTTCCAAAACCAGGGCCCCCGCCCCGGATCCTGGAACAAAACCCGAAGCTGAGGCGCTCATAGGCCTAGAACCCTTCTCCGGGCTGTCATTGTGCTTATAGGTCATAACGCGCATGGCATCAAAACCTCCCCATAGGTAGGTTCCGTGATCACTGCAACTTCCCACGAGCATTCTTTTGGCCTTTCCATTTTGTATCCTTTCTGCTCCCATCAATATGGCTTCTGTACCCGTACTGCACGCAGATGAATTGGTACTTACCTGATTGCCACAGGCCAGAATTCCGCCAAGATAGGCACTTATCCCACTGGCCATGGTCTGGGCCACGGTAGTGCTGCCCAACCTTTTTACACGCCCCTCGTCCAGTTTGTAGATCGCCTCCCTGAATTTATCAACCCCGGAGGTACCCGTACCAAAAATAATCCCGCTGTCATAATCCGGATCACTGTCATCCTTAATTTTAAGACCGGCATCTTTCCACGCATCCATACCGGCAATACAACCATACAGAATTCCCGAACTATTGAAATTTTTTAGTTGAAGTGGCGATAAATATTGTGCCTTTAATGCCTCTGAAACTTTAGGAACGCCTCCAATGCAACAGGAAAAACCCAGGTCATCCAGCTCCTGATAAAAGCGAATACCCGACCTCCCCTGTTTCAGGGCGTCTAAAAAGTCAGGAATACCGGTCCCATTGGGAGCCACAACACCAAGGCCCGTAATAACCACTCTTTTTTTCATATCAAGATTTTATCATTCCTGCAATGGTCCCTTTACACACCAAGGCATTTTTTTCGTTAAACATCTTCACGGCGCATTTCAGTTTATTGAATCTGAAATACACTTTTTCAGAAACGACCCTGACCCTTTCCCCGGGAAAAACCGGAAGATAAAAATCAACTTGATTTGATGAAAGCGCGATTTGGGGTAACCCCTTGCCCATTTCTTTTCGCATCAGGTAAATACCCAAACTCACCACCCCGATCTGGGCCATGGTCTCGGTAAGGATAACCCCCGGGGTAATTGGTTGGTCCTTAAAATGACCCCGATAAAAAAAACTGTCTTTATCAAACCTGTAAGTTCCTGTAATACCTGTATCAGAAATACCCGAGAGTTCCCCGACAAATAAAAAAGGATCCGAATAAGGCAATATTTTTATGATTTCCTTTGAACTCATCATTTTCAACTTAAATGTTCTCCACCGTCAACAGGAATGACACAGCCATTGATCCAGGCCGCTTCATCCTTGCACAATAAATATACGACATTGGCCACATCAGCTGTGCGTGTCAACCTTGAGAAAGGATTCCTTTTTTGAGCAAGCTCTTTGATTTTATGACTGTTCGGAATCATCCTTAAAGATGCAGTGTCTGTAACCCCTGCCTGAATACAATTGGCCCTGATGCCAAAGGGGGCAAACTCTAACGCAATGTTTCTGCTAATGGCCTCAAGACTGGCCTTCGCAGCAGAAACTGCAGCATAGTTGGGCAAGGCCTTTCTTGCACCCTCGCTCGTAAAACTTATGATTCTTGCATCATCTGCAAAGAGACCCTCATCAAACAAAGCCTTGAACCAATCGTACAAACTGACTGCCATCGCTTGCAGGGTCAGGTTAAAATCCAAAGTCTCAAGGGTCTTGTTATCGCTTGACACCATGGGCTTCAAGTTTCCTTTGGCCACACTGTGCACTAAACATTTGATCCTGTCTTTCTCTCCCAAAACATTTTTTAAGGCCGAGATAATCTCCATTTTATGAGAGGAATTTAAAATATCTTTATTGAATGACAAAAAGGAAACCCGTTCTTGGATGATGGATTCAAATTCTTGCTCAATCAAGGACATCTCACTTTTTCTGTTGCGATGGACCACACAAATATGCATGCCTTTTTTGGCAAGTTTTTTGGCCGTGGCCAGACCCAAACCGCTAGAACCTCCTAAAACAATTGCCCAGGAGCCTGTGTTTTCAAATTCCTTTACCATTCCAATAATATTCTTTGAGCCGAAAATCCAGGGCCAAAACTCAGCATGAGCCCTTTTTCTCCGGGTGATATATTTTTTTCCATAAACCTTTGCAAGACATACAATACCGTCACACTTGACATGTTCCCATAGATCCGCAATACTTCTTTTGTGTCATTTATATTCTTTCCGAGAGAACCAAAAAGGTCCTCGACTGTCTGCACAATTTTTTTACCTCCAGGGTGGAAGATCAAATGATCGACGTCATTAATACCAATGCCGTTTTTTTCCAGGAAGGGATGGATAATCCCGGGAAAATGAGAAGCGATTGTTTCCGGGACGGCTTTGTCCAGGATCATTTGCAAGCCGGAATTTTTGAGGTCAAAGCCCATCATTTTTTCTGCATTATAAAAATGATACATTGATTCATCCAGAATTTCAGGTCCGCTTTCGTCCTGATGGGATGACAGGATCACTGCTGCTGCACCATCCCCAAAGATGGCTGCGCTCACCATATTGGCCATAGAAAAATCATCATGCTGAAAAGTGGCCGTTGGTGATTCAACCGCGATCACAACCGCCCTTTTATCGGGATTTGCCTTTAAAAAATTCTTCGCGTAGATGATCCCCGAAACCCCTGCTGCGCAACCCATTTCCGTAACGGGTAACCTCACAATGTCCTGTCGCATGTTCAGCCTGTTGATCAGATAGGCATCCAATGAAGGAATCATGATTCCCGTGCAACTGACAGTGATAATAAAATCCAGGTCCTCAGAAATGAGTCCGGCCTTTTCAAGGGCCTCCCTCAGGCATTTCTCGGCCAAAAGAATGGATTCCTTTTTATAGATCTCATTTTTTTCTTCAAAAGATGTTTTTTTAAATACCTCATCAGCATCCATGATGGAAAACCTCCTGTCTACCCCGGCATTTTCAAATATTTTCGTGATCTTTCTTTTAAAGCGATCATCAGAACCCTGAAGCCAGGTTCCTAGATAAGGCAAGATCTCTTTCGTGGACCTAGTATATTTTGGCAGCGCCTTGGCTACAGATGTAATTTTTACTGTCATTTCTAATTTTCTAAGATCCATTGATATCTGAATGCCCATTTCCATTGAATTAGGCTCCTGCTTTTTATTTGGCGGGCATATTGTTCCAGTTCATTTCTTTTAAAACCTTTTAGGATCGAGACCAACCCATCTTTTCGAATCATTTCACTACCTACAAAAAACGTAAGGAGATTGAAAAGAAAATAGGCCATTTTATGCCTGTGAAGGTCATTGATAACAAGGCCCAGTCTTGAATTTTCCTTGATCTGTTTTAATTTTTCAAGGATATCCTGATCATTAAAATGATGCAGGAACAGGGTCAACAGAGCAATGTCGTAATTCAAATCCTGAAATTCTTTCGAAAATACGTTGATTTGCAAAAAACGGATATTATCAAATTCCTTTGACAGTTCCCTCGCATAGACAATTGTGTCAAGATTCGCGTCGAGCCCGATGAGCTCAAGATTATAACCGTACTTCGCACCTAAAACTGAAAGCCTCCGCAACATGTCTCCGTTGCCGCATCCCAGATCCACTATCCTGATGGGTCTGTCTCTGGGTTGCTCCTTTAAAAGATGCAACACGCCACTTTTAGTGATACGATTTCCTCCCAGCCATTTATTGATCAAGGAAAGAACATCTAAATCCTTTCGAAAGCTCTGACCACTTAAAGAAAAATCATCCATGATTTCAAGCTGTGTGCTTCTGTATTTGGTTTGAATCATACACTTTTCATAGGTTTACCGTGCGTACTGCTGATAATCATCGATAGCAATGCCGGATATATTTTCAAAATTTTTATCAAATACTTTGAAAGATAATCCTTTCTGAAGAATCGAGCCAAAATTCTTCCGGCATATACACGTTTTTTAAAATTGAGGTTCCACTTTTTGACATATTCCTTTTCAATTTCTTCACGAGATACTGATTTATCTTCAAAATAGGTCAAAATAGTTTCTGATAGAATACTTGCGCTGCGAATAGCCATTCCCATGCCATTACCGCATAGCGGGTGGATCATTCCGGCACTGTCTCCACACATCAATACATGATTTTCAACAATTGGTTTTGATACAAATGATATCTGACTAATTGTCAATGGTTTATCAAATTTCAATTCTGACTGTTTAAAAATTTCCCTCAGACGCTCATTTTTAAAAACTACTTTTTCCCCGAATTCATTCAGGTTTTTATACTTTTTGAATTCAGCGTAATCTGCAATATAACAAAGGTTCAGGGCATTATTTTCAATATTTGACACCCCGCAATAACCCCCTGCAAAATTATACAGACCCACCAGATCTTCAGGGTATTCCCCTTTATAATGGGCCTTGACAGCCAAAAAAGGGGCCTTGCTTTCGATAAAACCCCTGCCTAATTTTTGATCCAGCAGTGATCGTTTCCCAAAGGCACCAATAACAAATTTCGCATAATGGGTTTGGCTCTCTTTGGTTTCGACGCGAAACTGATCATCCTCATAAGCAATGTCCGAAACGGTATCTTTGAGACAAAGCACACCATTGGACCTGGCTTTGTCCAATAAGGCATTGTCGAAGGTGTATCTGCTTAAACCAAAGCCGCCCAAAGGCAGTTTTACCGTCACCTGTTCTCCGTTTTGGGCGCAGATCGCTACCCTTGATATTTTCTTGGCACCGTGGTTAAAAGGATCAAAACCCAGGGATCTTAAATAAGTCAGCACCTCATTTGAAACATATTCACCACAAACCTTATGCTTTGGGTATGCATTTTTTTCAATGAGCAAAACCTTGAGGCCAAAATGGGACAAGTGAATGGCGGAGGTTAATCCGGCCAGTCCTCCTCCTGCAATAATGATGTCTTTCGGGGGCATTTTATGGCATAAGTAAATTCATTGTTAAAATACATCAATTTTAACAATTTACCTGATGAATTTAGATTTGAGACAGATGAAACCTTAATATTGAGGCATAATACTCAAATTATGCCCCACTACATCATTAGATTTTCATTTAATAACAGCAAGCACGTGCAACCTAGGCGTCTCCGAGGAAGGGTTGATTGTAATATCTTTTACCCGTGGCTTTGAACATCGCATTTGCCACTGCACCAAAAATCGGTGGGAAGGGAGGTTCTCCCATCCCGGTAGGATTGATTTCATTTTGAACAAAATGAATATCCATTTTTTTGGGGGTTTCACTGTGGCGAATCATGCGGTATGTATCAAAATTAGTTTGCTGGGCTTTGCCTTCTTTGAAAGTCAATTTTCCATAAAGGGCATTACCAATTCCATCAACCATTGCTCCTTCTGCCATATTTTTAGCTGCGTCCGGATTGACCACTATGCCGCAATCAATGGCACAACAAACCCTTTGAACGGTTGGCTTGCCATTTTCAAGGGTCATATCCAGTACCTGCGCGGCATAGGTATTATGACAGAAATAGGCAGATACACCCCGATTAAGGTTCTTTTGCCCCGGCTGCCAATTTGATTTTTCTCGCACCAATTCAAGCACCCCGGCATATCGATCGGCATCATAGTCGTTCTGCTCTCCAACCGGGTTTTCTTTGGCGCGTTTCAGCAAATCCAGACGAAATTCAATGGGATCCCTACCAGCTGCTTCTGCCAATTCATCTAAAAAGGACTGCTCGGCTCCTGCCATAAAATTAGAACGAGGTGCACGAAAGGCTCCAACGGATATATTAGAATCTATAGCCCACTCCTCTGCTGCATAATTCTCAATTGCACCAGCCGGAAAACGATTCGCAAACAAAGGGCTTTCGGGTATCCCACCTGCTTTTATATGCAATGCCGTCACATTATTCATTTTATCTAGGGCAGCCCGGAAGGTCGCCTGATAGGTTGGACGGTAAATACCTTGTGTCATGTCATCTTCCCGGGAATATATCAACTTAATGGGTGCATTGACCTTTTCAGAGATGAGCGCTGCTTCCAAAACATAGTGG
>CBDUAP010000113.1:0-9397 GCA_965365165.1 uncultured Flavobacteriaceae bacterium | reverse complement strand
TGTTTTTTTGGTTCCCTTTTTATACACCAAAGAAATTGGAATTTTTGTGCCATCGGTTGCCGTTGCAAACAAGCGCTCAGATACATAGTTCTCAGGAGAAAAATCTCCGCCAACCACTTCCTGTTGCTTTAACAGGGTCTGTTCCTTTGTGTCCATGTTGTATTCGTAGGTACTTACCGGCGTTGTCAATGAAATATATCCATATCGCAAAAGGTTGGTGTCAAAATCCAGGTTTGATGTGGTAAAGGTCACATAGCTGGGGTCCTTGAATTCCAAATAATAATCTGAAGATTTGTCCCAGGTCATAATTCTGATTTCCCTCAAACCATTTCTGCGTTCTGTAAGCACCAGGTGTTTTTTAAACAGGTCATAGTCCTGCAAGAAGATGTCTTCCCTGTGGGCAATGACATCTGTCCAGTTTTCCTTGGTTGAAGCCGTTATCGGCGTTTTGACCAAACGAAAATTTTTGGCCTCCAAATTCGTTCTGATATAAAAATCATTTCCGTAATGATCTACGCTGTATTCCAGATTTCTCTCTCTGGGCTGAATGACCTTAAAAGTGCCCTCGGGTTTATCAGCATCCAGGAACCTGTATTCAGAAGATAAAGTCTGACTGCTTCCTATGATAATATAAGCCTTGGATTTCGTTTTATAAACATATGTATTAAAGGTCTCGTCTTTTTCTTCATAAACAAGTACATCCTCTGATTGATCTGTTCCTAGTATGTGCCTGAATATTTTATTCTGTCTCAGGGTTTGCGGATCCTTCGTAGTATAAAAGACCGTTTTATTGTCATTGGCCCAGGTTGCTCCTCCACCGGTATTGCTTAATTTATCCGGTAACATTTCGCCGGTTTTCAAATTTTTAAAATAAAGCGTGTATTGCCGTCTAGAAATCGTATCAATTCCGTACACCAATAAATTATTGTCCTGACTTACAGACCTGCCTCCGATACCGTAATAGGCATACCCTTTAGCCATCTCAGGACCATTGAGCATGATCTCTTCATCTTCACTGCCAATTTTTTTCCTGCAATAAAAGGGGTAATCCATCCCTTCTTCATATCTTGAATAATAGCTGTATCCGTTATCTTTCACCGGAACAGACTGATCGTCTTTTTTAATTCTTCCAACGATTTCCTTGTACAAGGTGTCTTTCAAAGCCTGCTGGGGCTTCATAACCTGCTCTAAATAGTCGTTTTCTGCATTTAAATAATCCAAAACGTCCTGGGTTTGTGCATCCGGGGTTTCGGCATTCTTTTGTGCATCGCTCAATCGCATCCAAAAATAATTATCAATACGGGTATCATCGTGGATGGTTAATTCTTCAGGAATCATTTTTGCTTTTGGTACGGGAATTTCCGTGTGTTTTGGTTTTGAATCTTCTGACTTTTTACAAGATACGGTTAGCAAGATCAATAGGGAAATAATAAATAAGGGTGATTTCATTTCAGCAGTGGTTAAGATTATTGAGCCTAAAGAAACAAAAAATATAGCTATAATTCATCGTTTCCGGTTTGAATTATGAATTCACCAGGGCCGTTATTTGCACAAGAACAGAACACCTGACCAACATTTCCAAACTGCATGTTCAATTTTCATTATATTTAAACGTGCAAACCAAGCTTATGGCCAATGATCCCATACTTCAGAAAAATCCGTAAAAAAATGGCAGATAAAAACCACCCCATTAAGTATCTCAGATATGCGATCGGGGAAATCGTATTGGTGGTCATCGGCATTCTCATTGCGTTGCAGATCAACACCTGGAACCAGGAATTGCAGCACAAGAAGCTGGAAAAAAAGACACTGGAAAACATAAAAGAAGATTTGCTTTTACAAATGGAAATCATCGAAACGCAACTGAACTTTGAAAACAGGGCCCTGGCGCATGCAGATTCCTCCCTGATGATCGTAAGGTCGAAAATTGATGTTGGCAGCCTGATTAGTCTTCTGGACAGCCTTTCAGAAAGGCACACCTTTGTTGCCAATAAAGTGACTTTTGACAACCTGGGCCTGGATGGAAATACCACTGTAATGAGCAATCCGGATTTACAAAATGAAATAGTAAGGTACTATCAGCTTTTAGATTATACATCTTCAGTAATCAACAACAATAATCTTTACAGAACCAACAGTCAGTTTGGAACCTTTGTGGTTAATAATGAACTCGGATTCCGAATCAATGAGGACGGAAAAGCAGATCAGGATTATGTCCTGACCCCAGAACAAAGGTTCACTTTGCAAAAACAATTGGATGGAAGAAAATACAGCTCAAAGAACAATATTGAAAAGTCATTTATTCAATTGGAAAAAACAAAAATATTGCTTCAACTCATCGATGAGGAATTAGAAAATAAATAGGAATGACATGGGCGAATAGGGTTCTTTCCTTTAATTAGGTATGCCTTGAGGATTTAAATTAATTTATTTCCCTATATTTAACCATCAACAACCATATTCAATCCTTCAATGTCGCGATACAACAAGTGTTACCTTGCTTGCAGAAATCATTTCTTCGCAGATTGCTCCAAAAAAAAATTATATGTCTAAAATAGCAACGAAGCGAATCGTCAGCCTCGATATTTTAAAAGGACTCGTCATGATTCTTATGACGCTTGATCATGTGAGGGATTATTTTCATTACGACGCTTTTTTTTATGATCCGACCGACCTCAGTCAGACGAGCCCCCTTTTGTTCATGACACGTTTTGTTACTCATTTTTGTGCACCGGTATTTGTAATGCTGGCGGGAACTTCGGCTTTCCTTGTGGGGCGTCGGATGAGCAAAAATGAATTGTCTGTCTGGCTATTGAAGCGGGGGTTTTGGTTGATCTTGGTTGAAGTCACAATCATCAGGTTTGCATGGAATTTCAACCCGACACTTCCTGCCATCGGACTTGGTGTTATTTGGGCCATTGGGGCAGGTATGATTGCCCTTGCCTTGTTTATCAGGTTGCCTAAATATTTCTCATTGAGCCTTGCGGCCCTGATGATCTTCGGGCACAATGCCTTGGATGGTTTTCAGCCACAGGGGAATGATTTCATTGATTTTGTTTGGAAGCTATTGCATGTACGGAGCCAAGTTCTTTTCGGAGACTTTAAGGTCAGAATCATTTATCCCATCATCCCGTGGCTGGGTTTGATGATCGTGGGTTATTATTTTGGTGCCTTGTACAAACCTGATTACGACAGGCAGCGAAGGCTTCGTACCCTGCTCTATTCGGGCATCTCCTGCCTCGTCCTTTTCGTGGTCTTGAGATATGGTAACCTCTATGGTGATCCTGCTCCCTGGATACCTCAATCTTCTGGTACTTACAGCTTTTTGTCTTTTATTAACGTTTCGAAATATCCTCCGTCCCTGTTATATTTATTAATCACTACCGGTCCCTCTTTGATTTTCTTATATATTTTTGAAAGATTTGATTTCAACTGGCTCAAACCCGTCATCACAATCGGCAGGGTTCCCATGTTCTGGTACATCCTTCATTTATACGTAATTCACATAGTAGCTACAATTGCTGCCGTGCTTACAGGATACAAATTTTCGGACATGGTCCTTACAAATTTTATAAGTCTTGAACCTCAATTAAAAGGTTATGGCTTTGGCTTATGGGCCGTATACCTCTTCTGGATCGGGATCTGCCTGTTTTTATATCCACTTTCAAGGCGGTACGATCAATACAAAAGAGCAAACAGAGACAAATGGTGGTTGAGCTATTTGTAAGCCTACAGCTTCTAACTGTTATGTTTGACATTATTCATACCTCAATGCATCAATCGGATTCAGTTTTGCAGCCTTTCGGGCTGGGAAATATCCAAAAGCTACCCCGACAAGTGCCGAAAATCCAAATCCTATCAATATGGAATAAAGTGCTGTAGGAATAAAGAAACCTGTTGCCCTGTATATGATCTGATTCCCTACGACACCTAAAACAACTCCCAGGGCACCCCCTGATAAACTGAGCACAATGGCCTCAATCAAGAATTGGGTAAGTATGTCATTTTCCCTTGCGCCAATAGCCAGTCTTGTTCCTATTTCACGGGTTCGTTCTGTAACAGAAACCAGCATGATATTCATAATGCCAATACCTCCAACGATCAATGAAATACTGGCCACCGCTCCCATTAAAATGGCTAATATCGCTGTTATATTCCTGGTGCTTTCCTGTAATTCAATTTGTGTCATAATCTCAAAGTCATCATCGTCTCCCTCCTTAATTTTATGAGATTCCCTCAACAACTCGCTCGTTTCCATCTTCGCATCCAGAATATGATCCTCGTCCATGGCACTTGCCATGATCATGGTATAGCCTCCTCTCCGGCCATACAACCTGTTCTGAATGGTGGTATGAGGCGCAAGAATGATGTCGTCCATGTCTTGCATGCCACCCGTTCCTTCTTCTGTTAACAGACCTACAACGGTAAAAGGTACTTTATCAATGCGTATTTGTTTACCTATGGGATCCGTTCCCGGAAAGAGTTCTCTTCGAATGGTTTCTCCAATAACACAGAATTTTTTGGCCGTTTTTACGTCTTCATCGGTAAAAAAACTCCCGGACTGCAGTTCTCTGCTCGTTATATAAAAATAATCATAGGCAACGCCATAGACCATGGTTGATTTGTATCCACTGGGTCCGATAGCCTGTGCCCCAATGGCCAGCAACGGGGATAATTTCGGCATCCAAACCGAATTTTTTTGCAAAATCTCAAGGTCCTTTTGATCAATGGGCCGTCCCATTCTTACATTGATCCCGGCCTTGTGTTCCATCTTGGTCTGAATCATCAGCAAGTTGGTTCCCAGGCCCGATATTTGATTTTGAACCTGCAGGGTTGCACCTTCTCCTGCCGAAATAGTCATGATAACAGCGGCAACACCGATAATGATTCCCAGAACGGTCAGCAAACTACGCGTTCTGTTCTTGTTGATGGACTGGAACGCAACTTTAAATATTTTTAACAATCGTCTCATGGGGTCTCTTGTTCTGGTCCTACGGGTTTCTCCAATTCTTTCAGGGCGCTCTCCCTGGTACTTCTGTTTTTTATGATAGTGTCTGACAAAATGCTACCATCTCAAATAAATGATACGCTTTGCAAATTGCGCAATTTCAGGTTCATGAGTAATCATGACGATGGTTTTTCCCAAATTGTTCAATTGCACGAAAAGATCGGCGATATCGACGCTTGACCGGCTGTCGAGATTACCGGTGGGTTCATCAGCCAGAATCAGGGTTGGATTATTGACCAGCGCCCTGGCAATGGCCACCCTTTGTTGTTGGCCGCCTGACAGTTCATTGGTCTTGTGGTTCACACGGTCAGACAAACCCACCTGGTCAAGAGCCTTTCTGGCCAGTTCCTTCGAGTTTGAAAACTGACCTGACCTGTTATAAATTAAGGGTAACTCCACATTTTCAAGAGCAGTGGTGCGCGCAAGCAAATTGTAACTCTGGAAGATAAAGCCTATTTTTTGGTTTCGAATATCCGCCAGCTCATTTTTATCCAAATCATTTACCCGCACATTGGCCAGCCTGTATTCACCTGATGTAGGTTTGTCGAGACAGCCGATAATGTGTAATAAAGTTGACTTACCCGAACCTGATGCACCCATGATGGCAACGAAATCACCCTCGTGAATGACCATATCGACATCGGTAAGTGCCTTGACTTCAATTTCACCGTTTTTAAACACACGGCTTAGCTTATGGGTCTCTATTACTATTCTGGAAGCCACTCAACTATTTTTTAGATTTAATGCCATTGATGGCTTTTATGTTTTCTGATATTTCAGAACCATCTGGGAAACCTTTTATTTCTGATTGTAAACCCACCTTGATCCCCACTTCGATAAACTTGAAATCCAGTTTTCCTTTGTCTTCGTAAAAAAAGCCATCGAAAAAGTCAGGTAATGATTTTTTATAATTTGAAGGGGTAAAAAGCTCTTCGTTCCTGAGGGCTTCCACAAACTTTATCTGAAGAGAATCAGGTAAGGATTCTTTGGCCCTTTCCTCGAGCAACGGTTTTATTATCTGCATCATGCTCTGACTGGGTCTGAAACGCAGGGCCGAATTATTAATGAGCCAAACATTTTTCGCCTTGTTGGTTATAAATTCAATATTCGCTGTCATACCCGGTATCAACATTCCATTTTGATTGTCAACTGAAATAACCACCTTGTAATGAACCACATTATTGATTTCGATGGGCTGTAACCTGATCTGGCTGACTTTTCCGTTAAAAGTAAGATCCGGGTAGGTCTGAATGGTAAAACGGACCTGCATGCTGTCTTTGATATAACCGATGTCACTTTCGTCCACATCAGCCAAAATCTGCATTTTTGAAAGGTCCTCAGCAATGGTAAACATGGTAGGCGTAGCGAAACTGGCAGCAACAGTTTGCCCTTCATCTACCTGTTTTTCAATAATGATACCGTTAATGGGAGAAGTTATTTTTGCAAATCCTATATTGACTTCCGTGTTAATAAGAGAGGCCCGGGCCGCTTCTCTTGCACTCTTGGCCTGCTGGTAGTTGAATTTAGAATTATTGAATTCCTGTTCAGAAATAACTTCCTTTTCAAATAACAGTTTATTTCTTTTGAATTGATCCTCCGCCTGATTGAGTCTTGCCTCGCTTACGGCCAAATCAGCTTTGGCAGACTGCAGCCTGGTTTCAAGCATGCTCATGTCCATTTCAGCCAGCAATTGCCCTTGCTTTACCTTGTCATTAAAATCAACATAAATTTTGGCAATGGTACCTGATATCTGGGTACCTACATCCACTGTGTTTAAAGCTTCCAGCGTGCCCGTACTTGAAACAGTGGCTTCAATATCACCCTTTTTAACCACCGTATACGTATATTCGATGTTTTTTGCTTCAATTTTTGGTTTTATATAAAAGTATCCGATCAGAGCCATCAGCAAGATCAGCAATATGAAAAACCATCGGTATTTTTTCATAGAATGAAATATTTCACATTCATATTTCTCAAAAATCAATACGCATGTGTACGACTCGAGTTCTATGTTAAATTTACAGCTAAGTATTTAAAATGACAAGGAAATACCAATGAAACAAGTTGTCTTTCAACAGGTGCCATCCCATTTAAAAACCAAAGTCATGAATAATGAATCTGTTTACAAGCATCATTTGATCCTGTTATTTGGAATCTATATAAATTAATTAAGTTTTAAATACTTGTTTATTAATTTGTTAACTTTAACATTAATGTTTAATCAAAATCGAATTCTCATGAAGGAAATCATCAAACTTGTCGTTATTATTTGCTTGTTATTTGTGGGTTGTTCAGAAAAAAAGGAAACTATAGCCACATCAGAAACCGATAAAACAAATGCAACCGTTCTCGAGGGAATGTGGCAGTTAAAATCAGGGGAATGGGACAATGAAGATGGTACTTTTTTAAGGTACCCTGAAGACAGTATAACAACTGGAAGTGGTGCCTATATTATTTATAGTAAAAAACACTATATGCTGCTTGCCGATGCTCCTAAAATGGATTACTACAGGGGCGAACTAATCGCCTATTCAGTTGACGGAGACCAATTGACCGTTTCAACGAAGCTCAGTAATTTCGAAAAGCATAAAGGAATGGAAGCCGTCTGGACATTCAAGATAGAAGACAATGTCTTGAGTGCCACCCAGGGCAAAAACAAAGAAGTCTGGGAACGAGTGGAATAATCAAAATAATTTTCCGGCATTCAAGCTTTTCATCATTGAATTAATATCCCATTCATGCATTGTAGCATTGTAGCATTTACGCCTAATTTTTCAAGAATCGCCTTGTAAATATTCCTTTTTCACTAATGATCCGTATCAAATAAAGACCTTGGTCCAACGCGGAAAGATCAAGTGATTCTTGTGGTTTTTTAAAGACGATCAATTGTTGACCGATACTAGAGTAAATTTCTACAGAGGCAATACTGAATTTGGCATCAAAATAAATGTCACTGTTAACAGGGTTAGGATACAACAACAATCCTTCATCCAGCTTTTCATCTGCAACGTCTAAAACATAGAGACAATCTTCAGCAAAGAAGCTAGTGTCATCTATGTTGGTCCAATTTGTTGTGGCATATGTAGCATCGTCAACCTGTATACAGGATAGCAAAGGATTGTTTCTGGCATCCATTTCAAAAATATTTTCATTGTTGCCATTTCTAAGGTTCAAACTTTTTAAAGCATTGTCCCTGGAGTTAAAAAAATTCAAATTGGCATTGGTTGAAAAGTCAAGATCAACGATCTTATTATTTGCACAATCAATTTGCTTGAGCGCCAGGGCTCCTTCGGTTTTTAGACTTGATAATTGATTGTTGTCGATCCAGGCGTATTCAAGATTTGACAGTCCGCTTAGATCTAAAGAAGCGAGCTGATTTGAATGACATGAGAGTTCTTTTAACAGCAAATTTTCGCTGAGATCAAGTTCAATGATACTGTTTTCGGAACAATCGAGATGCTCCAGCTTTTGAGCACCCTTAACAATTAATTCATTCAACACGGCGTTGTTGTAACAGTACAAACCTTCCAGGTTCTGGTTCTTACTCAAATCTAATCGTGCGATTTCAGTATCCATCATAACGAAAATATCTAGTTTGATCAAAGCCTCCAGATCAATCTCTTTTAAGGGATTCATACTTATATCAAAGGCCATTAAATTAATATTTTTTGATACATCAATACTATGAAGATTATTCGCTGAACATTCTAAAAATTCCAAAGCCACAGCCCCATCCGTAATCAATTCAGTCAATTCATTTTGATGCACCATAACTGTTACAAGTAAAGTATTCGAACTAAGATCAAGTGTTTCGAGCTTATTGAAATTCAACCATAGTTCTTTTAGTTGCGTTTGTTTTGACAGGTCTATCGAAGTGAGCAGGTTCTCCTGAAGATTCAAAAGTTCCAACTGGCTAAAATCTTCAATACCTGTCAGATCGCTTATCGATTGGTTTTCAAGATACAATACTTTTAGTCCTGAAATATTTTCGGTGAGCACATAATCATCGAGCACATCATCATAGCCCAGGCTGATCAGAGCCGCTTCAAAATTATCATCTGGAACATAGGTATTTTGTGCAAAAAAGTTAGGGGCCAAACTAAGAAATACAATAAGGGGAGTTTTGTAAAAATTTTTCATAAAGCCTCAATTTAAGATTGACTCATAAAGTTATTCATGATTTGATTTGAAGTCAATGATTCATGTCAGTACACAGAATGATTCTTGTCATTGGTATCCCTGCCTGCATGCTTGGGGAATGTTACCCTGCAGGAAGGGACTGGTGATTGGAGAAAGCAGATTTGAGATTTACGAAAGAACCATTCTCTAATTCACGCATTCATGCATTGTAGCATTGTAGCATTGACTCATTGACTCATTGAAGCATTG
>CBDUAP010000112.1:0-9507 GCA_965365165.1 uncultured Flavobacteriaceae bacterium | reverse complement strand
AGGAGAAGTCAAGCATGAAGAATTTCTGGAGATCGCCAAAAAGCATAATATTCCGACATTCATTGACTGTGCAGCCGATGTGCCTCCTGTGGATAATTTATTCAAATTTACCAAAATGGGTTTCGATCTGGTGGCTTTTTCAGGTGGAAAAGGTTTAAGAGGCCCTCAAAGTGCCGGTCTTCTGCTAGGAAACAAGAAGTTTATTCAGGCGGCCCGCATGCATACACCGCCAAGGGGATTTAATATTGGGCGAGGAATGAAGGTCAATAAAGAAGAAGTACTGGGCATGCTGGTGGCTTTGGAGTTATACCTGCAGCGGGATCATGTCAAAGAATGGAAGATGTGGGAAAGTCAGATTCAATTGATCAGTGACCAGGCCCTTTCTGTAGAAGGCGTTGAAACAGAAATTCACGTTCCGAAATATGCGAATTGTGTCCCGTCACTGAGAATAAGTTGGGACCAGAACCGTATTAAGATTTCTCCTGAGGACCTCAGGAAAGAATTACGCGAGGGTCATCCATCCATAGAAACTGTTGGCGGAAAAGAAAATGTGGGTATCACGACCTGGATGATGGACCCGGGGCAGGAAAGAATCGTTGCCGGCAGGATAAAAGAAATATTGCTTAAAAACGCCTAAAGCCTATTTCAGGATAAATATTTTTGTTTTCAATTTTTTTTCTCGCATCGAGAGGTGATATCGGGCCGGGATGTTTTACTCTTCACCAATGAGTGAAAGGCAGGTGTCATAGGTTTTTTTTGATTCGATTTTTGACCTCAGCCAGGCATAAAAACTTAAGGCAAAGATATCCTCGTCTTTTTTGTCAAGGTGCAATACTTCATCAAGTTTCGTGATAAATTCTTGTGAATGAACGATTGAATTGTTATTGTAATATACTTCGGCCAGTCTTACAAACTGAAGGATTCTTTCTTCCTTGTGTTCTAAGAGGTGGTCTCTGTATTTTTTCCTGAAACTCCTTAATCTTGATTCCACCAGATCCATATAATCCAGCTCCATCAACAATAAAATTTCGAGGAGGTTTTTTTTAATCACCCATATAAAACCAATCTTCTTTGCATACCAGTTGTCACTGTGGTAAAAATCCCTGTAAAGCTGAAGTGCATTTTTGAAATTCTCGGCAAGAAACAGGGCTACGATCCTTGTTAATTTGAGGTCATGCACATAAACTTGCTCGTTTTTGTATTTTTTGAAGTCAAAATGACTTAGTTTTTCGATAACCGAATCCAGTTTTCCGGTGTAGATTTCCAGAAGGGAAGTGATCAAGAGTTGCTGGCAATAAAAAACGGGTAGATACTTTTGGTCTTTTAGAAGCATATAATGATGCATGCTGCGAAGGGCAGCAGCAGATCGCTTAAATTTTCTGATACGAAAATAGGTGTTGGCCAGGTAGTACAAAATTTGGATATGGTAATATAAATGTTCGTGCTGGACCCGCTCTGAAGTTTCTATTTTTTGTCTTGCTTCCTCAATAAATTCAAGTATCTCATAATAATTTCTGCTGATATTGGCGACCTGGTTACTTATTTGAAGCAACTTGAAAAGAGACTGGTAACTCAAATTCTTTGTAATCGAGATGTTGTACAATGCCAGGTTTCTGTCCAAAATATCCGAAATACTGGGATTTTTGCCGGTCAGTTCGTTCTGGATGGCAGCATAAAAAAGATTTAAGTTCTCTTCCTGTTGAATGTTCAATCTGTTTCTTTGATATTTTTTCAGCGTTTCTTCAAAATCAATTGAATTGTTCAAATGGGCATGCGAGAGCTGGATGTTGTAAATGTCATTCAGGATATTGTACAAGGAATATTTTATTGCAGTTCTTTCGGCCCTGGCAATCGTTTTAAAAGCAATGGCGTATTGCTGGTGCTCAAAAAAAGTTCTACTTGCCAGTACCAATTTTAGAACATCGGATTCTTTAGAAGATTCTCCATCAATATATTTTGAAGCCACAAAATCAATCAAGGATTCATGCAGCCTTTTGCAGAGCGCATGGTAGGCTCCTTTAGCCCTTTTACCATAAAGCAAAAAGTCAGGATCTTCAACAGGGTCGCTGGTGTCCATGAGCCTGAAAAGAGCAATGTTCTTTGTGTCATTTCGTTTGTTTCTATGTTTCAGGTCCGAAATAAACTTTTTTTTGTCTGCTGCAGATAAAGTAGCTATGATGGAAGAAATTTGATTCATTTATATCATAAGTATTTTTGTTTAAATATACTGTAAAATAAGGATATTTTATAAATAATCATATTTTATATCATAAGTATTTTTTTAAATATGAATTTTTAATCAACACAGTTTGCTGCAATTTTGACCTCTAAACAGCAGAGATGCATTAAAATTAAAAATGATGGAATATAATTTTAAGACAGACAGTACTGAGGGCAAAAAAGCCTCTTCAATAGCCAAGCCTTCTTGTGACAGAGATTTAAAAGAATTTAATCAGAAGCCTACACCGGCATTTATCGGTGCTTCCTGGGTTGCTTTAATGGCAGGGGTTATTTGTTATTGTACCGGATTGTGGAACGCCTCAATGCAGTTAAACGAAAAGGGATATTATTTTACCGTTTTACTCTTTGGTTTGTTCTCGGCGGTTTCTGTTCAGAAAAGCGTTCGTGACAGGCTGGAGGGGCTTCAGGTATCTGATATGTACTATGGCATCAGCTGGATTTCAGTATTGACTGCTATCTTGTTATTGATCATTGGGCTTTGGAATGCAGATTTATGGTTGAGTGAAAAAGGATTCTATGCCATGTCGTATACCTTGAGCTTATTTGCGGCCATTACTGTTCAGAAAAATACACGCGATAAAAGCTTCATCGAAAATGAGGAGCGCATACTTGAAAAAAAGCAGGAATAAAAAATTACAGCTTTCTATTTTGATTTGGGGGCAATGTCAATTTCATGATGAAAACTTTTGCCCCTGTTCAAAATTCTAAAGCTGTTTTTAGGTATATTGAAAATCTTAAAACAAAGCAAACATGATGCTGGAAAAAAACAATCCCAGGCTTATCAATGCGTGGTCCTCTTTTGACTGGGCAAATTCGGTTTATAACCTGATCGTAACCACGGCCATATTTCCCATTTATTATTTGGCCACAACGCAAGAGGCTTTTGGGGGTGAAATGGTCTCGTTTTTTAATTTGACGATTAAAAACTCGGTCCTTTATTCATTTGCCATATCATTTTCCTTCTTAATGATCGTTTTTCTTTCACCAGTTTTATCGGGAATTGCAGATTACGGTGGCATGAAAAAAAGATTCATGAAGTTCTTTACTTATTTGGGGTCACTTGCCTGTATCGGACTTTATTTCTTTACGGGAGAAAATGTAGAATACGGGATTGCCTGTTCCGTTTTAGCAAGCATTGGTTTTGCAGGGTCTTTGGTATTTTATAACGGATTTTTACCTGAAGTAGCCTCCAAGGAAAGTATGGACCGGGTGAGTGCCAGAGGATTTGCGATGGGCTATATTGGCAGTGTGATCTTATTGATCATTAACCTGGTTTTGTTCCAGCAATTTGAAGTTTTCGGTTTTGAGAGCGGAGGAGCAGCCACCCGTTTTGGATTCATACTGGTAGGCGTCTGGTGGCTGGGATTTGCCCAAATAGCCTTTTACTATTTAAAGGACAGGAGAAATGGAAAGCCAATCACTTTTGAGATTCTAGGAAACGGAACCAATGAATTGAAAAAAGTATGGAAGGTCGTGAAAGGCAAAAGCGTCATGAAGCGATTTTTGTATTCGTTCTTTTTGTTCAGCATGGGTGTTCAGACCGTTATGTTGCTGGCACCGCTATTTGCAGATAAGGTGATAGGAATGGGAGCTGATGAAATGATCTATATTGTTCTGATACTGCAAATTTTGGCTATCGGAGGTGCTTTCTTTTTTGCGTTTTTGTCGAAACTCAAAGGGAATGGATTTGCAATCAGTACGACCCTGATCATATGGATTTTTATCTGTATTGCCGGCTATTTTATGAAAGATAAAGTCTCATTTTATAGCCTGGCGGCATTTCTGGGATTTGTTATGGGAGGAATCCAGTCGATTTCAAGATCAACCTACAGTAAATTAATTCCAGCTGAAACAAGCGATACCGCCTCTTATTTCAGTTTTTACGATATTACAGAAAAACTGGCGATCGTCATAGGTTCCTTATCCTATGGCTTTATAGATCAGGTCACCGGGAGCATGCGGTACAGCATGGTTTTTATGTCCCTCTTTTTTATTGCGGGGTACGTCGTCCTTCAAATGGCCAATCTAAAGAAAAACATGGCATGATTTATCATTTTTTAAAGCAGCTGATAAAGCTTTCCCTCTTCTTTTTTTTTAAGAAAATTGTAGTGACCGGCAAGGAGCACATTCCGGCTCAGGGGCCATTGATTCTGGCAGCAAATCATCCCAATACGTTTATGGACCCTTTGCTCGTGGCTTCAATTTGCGCTCAGCGAATAGGATTTATTGCAAATGCCGGCATTTTTTTAAACGTTTTTGTTTCAAGGATTTTCAGCTATTTTCACGTGATCCCAATTTTTAGAAAAAAGGATATTCAGCCGGGCGAAAAGCCTGATAACAGAATGGCATTCATGAAATGTCATGAATACCTGAACCGAAAGGGAACCATCCTTATATTTCCGGAAGGCACCAGTTATTATGAGCTTAAACTCAGGGATATAAAGACGGGAACGGCAAGAATTGCATTGAGCTTTGAAGAACTGAATCACTTCCGGGGTCGTTTAAAAATCGTTCCCATAGCACTGGATTATTCTGATTCAATTCAATTTAGAAGTGTTGTATCTATAAGAGTTTGCGCGCCATTATCTGTAAGTGATTATCAAAAGGACTATGAAAAAGATGAAATTGAAACCACCTTGCGACTGACCGAAGCCATCCGAAAGGAACTTGCAAAAAATATTCCACAGACCTCCGGGAAGGAACAGGAAAGATTTTTAGTGAATGTGCATCAGTTTTATACGGCATTTTATGATCCTAAGGCTGCACTTCACCTGAATCCGAAGCTATCTCTGGAACTGAGGAATCAGGTTTCAAAGGCATTGCATTTTCTCCAGAAGCGTAATTTGGAATTGTATCTTGATACCCAGAAAAAAGTGGCTTTGTTCTTCAAATTGCTCAAAGAGGAAGGCATCAGCCCCTTGATTATATCGAATAACATCATAGAGAAAAACAAACCGGTTGTTTATGGGTCCTATTTTTTAAAATTCATTTTGCTATTCCCTTTTTACATCCTGGGGCTTGTTTTTAATTACATACCCTTTATGTTGCCTGTTAAAATATTTAAAACCTTAAAGCTGGACATTGAATATAAGGCTCCGGTGCAAATGATAGCCGGTCTGTTTACTTTTCCGCTTTTTTATGCCATGATCATCTGGTTGTTCAGCATTTATGTCACTCCCAATTTTTGGTACGGTGTGCTGTTGTTTCTCGTCATGCCCCTGAGCGGATTTCTGAGCATGTATTATTACGCAGAGGCCAAAAGATTCTCCAAGTTGTTGCATTATAATTTTTTCATGCATGAGGAAAAGCGACAGGAGATAGACACGCTGAGAGGTGAAATTTTAGAAAATGTCGAAGAAGCGATAAAAAACCTGGACCGTGGGACTTCGGATCAGGAAGGTGATTCATGAATTTCATAAAGTTCTAAAGCTTCAGGCAATAGACACGATCTCTTTAAGGGGAGTCAACCTTTCTCCGGTTTGACCCTTTTTATTATATTCCATTTGATTCAGCACATATCTGATCATTTCCTTTCTGGCAATTTGCTTGTTGTTGCCTTTCACAACCATCCATGGGGAAGTTTCGGTAGAAGTATTCTCGAACATGGCTTGTTTGTATTTGGTGAATTCGGTCCATTTGGATTGTGCTTCCACATCTACACTACTTAGTTTCCATTGCTTCAACGGATTATTGACCCGCTCTTCCAACCTTCTTTTTTGTTCTTCAGCATCAATTGAAAACCAAAACTTCATTAGGTGGATCCCATCCTTGACGATCATCTGTTCAAAGAGGAGAACCTGCTCATTAAATAAGCGGTATTGCTCTTCGGTGCAAAAACCCATTACGGGTTCAACTACAGCCCGATTGTACCAACTGCGGTCGAACAGGACCATTTCACCGGGACCGGGAAAGTGCTCAATGTATCGCTGAAAATACCACTGGCCTTCCTCTCTTTCACTAGGTTTTGACAGGGCAACAACTTTGAATAGACGGGGATTTAAAAATCGAATAAACCTCATGATGGCACCACCTTTACCCGCGGTATCTCTCCCTTCGAAAAGAATGACCAGGCGTTCATTATTTGCTTTAATGTGCTGCTGTAACCAGACCAGTTCTGTTTGCAGATTGAGATATTCTTTATCGAGTTCCAATGAATATTTTGACATGATTGGTTTTTAAAGCCAGTATTGTGTTTTTTGAGGAAACTGTCAAAAAAGAATCCAGCTTGTTCTTCTGAAAACCAAATATATAAAAGTTGGGTTTTTTATACGTAAATTTATGATTAAATTCATTGTTAGAAATTCAATCATTGTCATGAAGCTATTGGTTTTAATCGATTTTTCGGAAAGTTCCATCAATGCCCTGCATTATGCAGTAGCCCTTTATAAAGATTTGCCCGTTTCCTTTGATTTAATGCATGTGTTTCAAGGACGTTCGTCGCATCTTATGGGGGAAGGATACAATGAAAAATGGCTGTATCAAAATGCTGAAGACGCTGAGGCTGAATTGCAATTTCTCATCAATGAGGTGGCACATTCTTGCCATCCTGAAAGCACTTTTCAAAGCCTTTTTCAGGAAGGTAACCTCGTTGACATGATCACTGAAGTTATCATTGAGCGTAAGGCAGATCTTGTTGTGCTGGGCACCAAGAAGAGCTCAGAGCTGAGGAACTTTTTTTGGGGAAATCATTCGGTAAAAGTGATTCGAAACGTATACAGGTGCCCGGTGTTGGCAGTACCACAAAATTTCACTTTCAAGACCTTAAAGAAGATACTTTTTTCGACGAATTACAAACGGGAATTCAAAATAGAGGAATTCAAGACCCTTATCCAACTCATAGCGCTTCGAAAACCAGAAATCATTATTGGGAAATTGTCTGAAGATCAATTTATGACAGACAAACAAAAGGAGCATAAAGAGGCCTTGCAATTGATTTTCAAAAATGCTGACCACAAGACCGAAAAAATAAACTGGGATACTTCGGAGATTATAACCATCAATAGGGCGGCATTGGAAAAAGGATGTGACATGATCTGCCTGATCAATCATCACATGAATTTTTTAGAGAACCTTTTGGAAGAGCATGTTGTGGTCAATGCCTGTATATACAGTGACTTACCCGTATTGATTTTACCCGGTCTGAATCATTGATCAGGCTTCAGTTGTCTTTTTTTAGCTGAACTCCTAATTTTGGAATTTTAATGATTTCCATAGTGGTGGAAGCAACGACTACTTTTCCTTCAGACTTTCGAATGGCTGCATTGATCCTTTCCTGAAGTATATTTTTGGTCAAACGCCTTTTTTTGTAATCAACAATATACCTGAGATTAAGGTTGATCCAGTTATCTGTCATAGTGATAGACAGGGTAGGGGCCAGCTCTGCATCTTCAATATAGTATTTGTTGACAATGTTTTTCCATCTGGTTTTTGACTTTTCACTATACTCCGAAAGTTCTTCCGAAGCAATTTGTGTCAGGATGTTTTTGGCCATTTCTATATCTGAGTCATAATGAACGGGCAGATCGAACTCATCCCAAATAAAAGGAAAATCGCGCGAGTAATTGTATACAGGCACTTTGAAAACGAATGCATTGCTGATCTTAACAATCCTTCCACTGTAATTGTCACTGCTTACCCATTCTCCAATTTCCATCATCGTCGTATACATACTGTCTATGTCAATGATATCGCCTTTGATTCCGTTGATCTCAATACGTTCACCTACCCTATATACTTTTATGATAAAAATGTAGATAGACCCGGCAACGGCGAGAAACAATTCCTGCAATGCAAAGGCCACTCCGGCTGAAAACAATCCAATGGCCAGGGTAAAATCTTTGATACTGCCCGTGAAATAGGAAACAGACAAAATGACGATCAGGAAATACCCTACGATTTCAACCCCTTTCTGTGATTTATAACGTGTTGTATTATCAGGGAGATTTCTCTTCAGGAACCTTCTGATGAATTGAATAACAAGCACAACGATCAGGACCCAAAGGAAATATTTAACCAGACTCATAATGATCGGGTTTTCACTCAGCCAGTCTGAAAAATATTCAAATGAATTCATTGCATGTTGAAATTAGATTGATGCACGGATGATTGCAACAGGGCCTGCCTGCTCCATATTTTTGGTATCTTTCATGATCAATCATGATATCATGCTCAAAAGTATATTTTTGCTTCACAAGAAACAATGATGCGTATCAATGGGACACTTGACAACTATCAACAGGCACTTGAATTATTAAATAACATGTTTTCTGATGCCTATGAAAATGAAAATCAAAAGGGAATAGGCGATGAAAAAAGGAATGATATAGGCTTTCCAGCCCGCAACCAGCATCACTCCTGTTATGAGCAGCTGAAATCCAAGTCCGTAGACAGAAACAAGTGTCATGAACCAGTTTGGAAAAGATTTTTGTAATGAAGCCCGGGGGTCCAGGTAAAAGATAAGTTTGTCAAAGCCTCCATAGAGTATTTTATAGATCTTAAACAGTATATCCACATTTTTCTGTTTTTCACCCTCCAGGGCCAAGGGGATGCTTTCTTCAAAAATTCGGCTGGTTTTGTCTCCACCCAAATGGTTTCTTAAGATGACATAATAATAATTGTATAAGGTACCTTGAAGCTGAATGCAAAAAAAACAAAGCAGGCTTATGACCGGATGCCCACCTGTAATTATCCCAATGGCCATGATCATGATCAGGTTCAACAGGATATCAGCGACAGAATCCAGATACCGCCCGGTATAGGAGGGGGTTTTTTTTACCCGGGCCAGTTCACCGTCTGCCGCATCTAAAACAGATTTAAAGATGAGGAGAAACAGCGCAGCCCAAAAATATCCCAGGAAAATGCAGGCAATGGCTATGAGCCCTACAATTGAAAATGCGAGGGTCAAATGAATGGGGGTAAAGCGACTATTTTGAAGCGAATTTGCTATAAAACGAGCAGCTGGTCGGCCGTAATCTGATAGGTCAAAAAATTTATATGCCTTGGGTAGTTTGGTCATCGAGGTGCTTTTTGAACATAACTCAGATTAAACCCATTTAATTTTGGGCTGTTTATGCACAGGATGTTCAATTTGACCGGATGCATGCAAAATTTATTTTAAAATGATCATATACCTGCAGCGATGATCATTTTTGTCGTCGCCGCTTTTTGTCTTATTTTTTTAGGTTTACGATAGGCTTCTGAATCCCACCATTCTTTGGCTATTTCTACCGAAGGAAACTTCAAGATAACCATTCTTTCCGGTATCCA
>CBDUAP010000111.1:0-9538 GCA_965365165.1 uncultured Flavobacteriaceae bacterium | reverse complement strand
ATGATAAATAATGTCATCATATTCCTGATGCACGAATGGAATGTTCAATTCACTCTGGAATTCCGGGTACAGGGTATTTTCATTTTCGAGTACGGCTTTCTCGATATCTTTTTTTTCCTCAACCACGATTTCCTTCTTATCATTATCTCCAAGTGGAATGCTGATTGGAATCTGATAGCGTTCGTCAACCGGTCTGCCATTATAGGTAGAAGCTGCAATCACCGGCAGGGTTTGAAACACCCGTTTGATCTCGTTCTCCAGTTCCGGATACATGGATTTCACATAGAGCACTTCAAACTCACCTTCCTTACTGACAATAAAAACAATATTGATCTTTCCCTGATAGCCTTCTTTTTCAACAATATCAGGCACTTTAAACTCATTTAGAATGGCAGCTTTCAACTTGTCGTTAAAGCAATTGCCCAATCCTTCCAGGGTTTCATTTTCACATCCGGGGTACACTGGAGGTTTCGAAATTTGCCCCGTGGTGCTGAGGCAAAGGAAAATGATCAAGCAAAGTGATAAAATTAATTTCTTCATTTGAAATGGATCTGGTTTCGAAGTCATCGGCGTGCAGGTTTTCATAAAAGTAAACGCTGCAAATCTAATTTATTTTATTAACAAGGTTATTTTTTAATTCATATTTTTCCTTGCTTTCCGGACATATCGCAATACCTGATGCATCAAAATGCAAGCGGTGTCCGAATTCGCTGATCCAACCGATTTGCTTTGAAGGGTTTCCTACCACCAAAGCATAAGCTTTGACTTCCTTAACAACCACCGCCCCTGCACCAATGAAAGCAAATTGTCCAATATCATTGCCGCAAACAATAGTTGCATTGGCACCAATGCTTGCACCTTTTCTCACGGTTGTTTTCATGTATTCACTTTTTCTGTTTACTGCACTCCTTGGATTGATCACATTGGTAAAGACCATGGAGGGACCCAGGAAAACATCGTCTTCACAATTTACACCGGTATAGATTGAGACATTGTTTTGAACTTTTACATTGTCACCCAGATGGACATCTGGTGATATGACAACATTCTGACCAATATTGCATTTTTTGCCAATGGTGCAATTAGACATGATATGACTAAAGTGCCAAATTTTGGTGCCTTCTCCTATTGTGCAAGGTTCGTCTATGACGGCGGTTTCATGCGCAAAAAAGTGAGATGATTTTTTCATAGTTATGAGACTTGAGTTTAGTGAATCAATTCGATCAGTATTATACTTTCGTTGGATGCCAGGTGGTTTTAATTTCCTGGGTTTTTTCTATAAAATAAGGGGACTGGCAGTGCTCGCTCAGCCAGTCTGATTTTTTATAAAAAACGGGTCGTTTTACATTTTGACTCGACAAGGCGCTGATCAAATTTATTTCGTCCTGGTCCTTCCCACAGTAAATTATTGCATTCACGTCCATATGTGAAGCCATGTGTGGAATTAATTCTTTTTTATCTCCGGTTAAAATATTGACCACGCCCCCCGGGACATCTGAAGAATGCAAAACCTCTGCAAAAGAAATAGAACACAAGGGCAAAGCTCCGCTGGCAAGAACCACCAGCGTATTGCCACCAACAAAAGCAGGGGCAAGGGTTGAAACGAGACCTAGCAATCCGAATTCTTCGGGCGCTATTAATGACACCACGCCCATGGGTTCCAAAGCTGAAAAATTAAAATGTGCACTCGAAACAGGATTTACAGAACTAAATATTTGCTGATATTTATCGCTCCAGCCGGCATAATAGACCAGTCTGTCAATCGATGTTTCAACTTCTTTTGTTGCTTTTCCTTTTGTGGCACCCTGCATCTGGATTTCTTTTATGAATTGCTCCTTTCTTCCTTCGAGCATTTCTGCAATTCTGTAAAGAATCTGGCCCTTATTCATTGCAGTGGTATCCGCCCAGGAAGCCTGCGCCTTTCTGGCGGCAACCACGGCATTTCGAAAATCTTTTCTCGAGGCGAGGCACATATTTGAAATCAAAAGCCCTTTCTTGTCTTTTAAAGGAAAATACCTTCCCGATTCTGTCCTGGGGAATTTACCTCCGATATATAATTTATATGTTTTTTGAATATTCAATCTGCTCATAATTAGTCAAATTTTACATAAGGTTTTAATCCATGAAGTCCTCCTTCACGTCCAAAACCACTCTCTTTATATCCCCCAAAAGGAGAGGTGGCGTCAAATTTATTATAGGTGTTCGCCCATACGACTCCGGCATTCAATTTTTGAGTCAAATAAAAAATCTTCGAACCCTTGTCGGTCCAAACGCCTGCAGACAAACCAAAAGGGGTGTTGTTTGCCTTTTCTATGACTTCATCAATGGTTCTGAAGGTCTGTATAGCCAATACCGGGCCAAAAATTTCTTCCTGAACGATCTTGTGCGATTGGGATACATTTAAGAAAAGGGTAGGGAGACACCAATTTCCCTTTTTAGGTAAGGTGCATTTTGGCTGATAAATATCTCCACCTTCTTGCAGTCCTATTTTGATGTATTCATTAATGGTTTGCAATTGTTTTGCAGAGTTGATGGCTCCTATATCCGTATTCTTGTCCAAAGGATCTCCCACCATCAGGGAATTCATTCTCTGTTTTAATTTGTCAATGACCAGGTCTGCCACAGATTCCTGCACAAATAAGCGCGATCCTGCACAACAGACATGTCCCTGATTAAAAAATATGGCATTCACGATGCCTTCTACGGACTGGTCTAAGGCAGCATCTTCAAAGATGATATTGGCCCCTTTACCTCCCAATTCAAGGGTCAGTTTTTTGGTAGTTCCCGCCAGGGCCTTTTGGATGTATTTTCCGACAGCCGTCGAACCGGTAAAAGCAATTTTGTCGATATCCGGATGTTCAACAATAGCGGCACCTGTTTCACCTGCCCCTGTAATAATATTAACCACCCCATCGGGTAATCCACTTTCTTTGATGATCTCGGCCAGTTTTAAAGCGGTCAGGGAAGTCGTCTCAGCAGGTTTTAAAACAACTGTATTGCCCGTTGCCAGGGCAGGTGCGAGTTTCCAGGCGGCCATAAGCAGGGGGAAATTCCATGGAATAATTTGTCCTGCAACGCCTAAAGGCAATACTTTCCTGTTGGGAAAGGCATAGGAGAGCTTATCTGCCCATCCTGCATAATAGAAGAAATGATTTGCTGCAAGAGGTATATCAATATCTCTCGATTCTCTGATCGGTTTTCCGCCATCCAGACTTTCAATCACGGCAAACTCTCTCGCTCTCTCCTGTATGAGTCTTGCAATTCTGAAAATATACTTACCTCTTTCTTTCCCCGAAAGAGCCGACCATTTCTTAAATGCCTTCCTTGCTGCTGCAACGGCTTTATCGACATCTGCTGAAGAGGCCTCTGCCACTCTTGAAATTACTGTACCATCTGCCGGGTTTATGCTGTTAAAATAGCTGGGATTCACTGGTTTGACAAATTCCCCATCGATGAAAAGTTCGTATTGATCTTTGATTTGAATATGATCAGTATTTTCAGGTGCCTTGTCGTAGCTCCAGGAAGGGTTGAATATGTTTCTGTCTGAAATTTTGTTCATGACTAATCCTTTGAAAAATAATTAGAAGATTGATAAAATCCGGTTTTAGATTTAACCAGTTGCATCAGGATATCATTGGCAAGACTGCTCGCACCAAATCTGAAATAATTTTTATTCATCCATGTCGCTCCCAACACTTCGTTGAGCATGACCAGGTATTGAAGGGCTATTTTTGAGGTTGAAATACCTCCGGCAGGTTTCATTCCGATGATCTTGCCCGTTTTCAAATGAAAATCCCTTATTGCATCCAACATCACATAAGTCACTGGCATGGTGGCCGCAGGCTGAATCTTACCCGTTGATGTTTTGATAAAATCGGCTCCTGCATACATGGCAATTTCACTTGCTTTTCTGACATTGTCAAGGGTGTCTAATTCCCCGGTTTCGAGAATCACTTTTAAGTGTGCCTTGCCACATGCCTCCTTGATAGCTGCAATTTCGTCATATACATAATTGTAATGTCCGGCCAGAAATTCACCTCTTGAAATCACCATGTCAATTTCATCAGCACCTTGTTCAACGGCAAACCGGGTGTCCATGATCTTGGTTTGCAAATCAGACTGACCACTGGGAAATGCGGTGGCAACGGAAGCTACCTGAATCGCTGAACCCTTCAATTCATTTTTAGCTATTTTCACAAAAGCCGGATAAACACAAACTGCAGCTACATTGGGAATGTCATCAAGGTTTTCACACAAATGTAAGGCCTTGTAGCACAATTGCTTCACTTTTCCAGGTGTATCTTTGCCTTCCAGCGTGGTGAGGTCAATCATGCTCAGCGCCAGTTTTAAGCCTTCAACTTTTGAGGTATTTTTTATGCTCCTTTTACAAAATCGGTCAACGCGCTCCATTACGCCGACAGCATCATAAGTGGGAAGATTATTTAAATTGGGAATCATTCAATTGTATTAGATAATCAAATTTACAAATTATATGTGATAAGAAAAGTGACACATATAAAAGAATCAAAATCTTCATCGATAAAATGACACATCAGGGTAAAAAAAAACATCCGTTATAACCGGATGTTTTTTTTAAAAAATTATCATTTCGCTTACTCAACCACTAGCGTGATGGGTAAGGTATATTTTACACCAACAGGTCTTCCTCGTTGTTTTCCTGGTGTCATATCAGGCAACAATTCAACGACCCTGATCGCTTCTTTCTCCAAACGGGCATGAGGACCTCTGGCGCGAACATCAGTAATCTTACCTGTGTTGTCTATCTTGAACTGGACGTATACCCTTTTTTTACCTGGGCTCAATCCTAAGTCACCCGCTAAACCTGTGTTGTATTTTCTGTTTACGTGTTTGGTGATTTGCTCAACCATACATTTTTTCTTTTCTTCATTTGAACCTTTACACCCAGGATAAACGGGTACATTTTCTATAATGGCAAAAGGTACGTCATCCACGACCTCTTCTTCTTCAACAATTTCAACAATTTCTTCTACTTCAACGGCCTCATTTTCGTTGGTCTCCGTAGATTCAAGAATCGTTTCTTCAATTTCCTCCTCATCCTCTACAATTTCAATTTTTTCAGGTGCAGGCGGCGGCGGTGGTGGTGGTTTTACCTCCTGAATTCTTTCCGTGATCGGAATATCGATTTCTTCCTCTGCAGAGATATCAGCAATACCTAAATCCGCAATGTTTCTCTCAAATGTTTTCCACTCGATTCCTATATAGATAAGAATCAAAGCAAGAGCCAATCCTAACAACATGAACTGCTTATTGTGTTTCTCCAGGTTTGCTTTCGGGTTCTTTTTAGCTTCCATATTCTCTTTTAATTTATAACAGCGCTAATTTAATGAATTAATTAGCACAAAAACAAGTAATTTTTAAATTGAACGATACCAGTTGATGATTCTATTAAACATAATCAAAGCAACTATGACTCCAGCCGAATTGGCTATGGCATCATATATGTCTCCGGTCCTGTAAGTTGTCAATCCACTTTGTAAACCTTCAAGAATAATGCCATAAAGGATCAAGCCTAAAGGTACAAAAATTTTAAATACCTTCTCGCTGATTTTGTTCTTAAGGGCAAAGTACCACAGCGAACTCAATACAAAATAGGCAATAAAGTGCAAATATTTGTCACCGGATTTGATCCCCAGTTCCATGTTTAATTTTGGAACTGCACTCAGGCTCAAAACCGCGATAATGATCGTGACTACAATGGCTATGAACAAAGCATTACGCTCCAATAACTTCTTTATATCCGTCAGCATCAAGCAAGTTTTCAATTTCTGTGCGATCAGTAATTTTAATTTTGATCATCCAGCCTTCACCATAGGGATCTGAGTTTACCTTTTCAGGGGCGTCTTCCAGTAATTCATTAAAGGCGGTTATTTCTCCACTCAGTGGCATGAAAAGATCAGAAACGGTCTTTACTGCTTCTACACTTCCGAATACTTCATTCTGATCTACATGTTCATCAAGGCTCTCAATATCGACATAAACAATATCACCAAGCTCTCCCTGAGCAAAATCCGTAATTCCAACGGTGGCTTCATTACCTTCAACTTTGATCCATTCGTGGTCTTTGGTATACTTTAAATCTTCTGGTATATTCATTTTTTTAGAATTATTTAGTTTCCTATGATGTATCTTACGCTAATGCCCCCGTTGATCGATGTTCGAGGATATGTTGTTGATATTGCAAATTTAGAATTATTATAATCAAAGAAAAAGGAGGTCAGTAAATTTTTATTCAAAGAATAATCTGCAAGAAATTTGAAAGAAACCAGGCTTTGACCCCCCGTAATCTGGTCATTCCCAATGTCGTCGCCAATACCATATGCCCTGACAACGGTCAGGTTATCTCTGATACCCAGGTCAAATTTTAGATTGATATCACCCTGAAAGGTAGTATTTCCCCCTCCGCTGGCTTTTTTAAATCTCATTTTCACATTTTGAATTCTGTATCCCATTCCCAGTACAATTTCTTCTCCAGAGACTTCCGTGACCGTATTGTTGTTAAAATTCAGGTTCAGGGCCTTGTCTTTGTTTAGTGCTGCTCTCAGTGAAAGGGAATTCTTGAGTTTGAAATCAACTCTGATCAAAGGAGAAAACTCTTCAATCAAGTTCACCCCGCTGTAAAGTTTTGACGGATTAAAGTTACCCGCAATATCCCGGTTTACATCTCCGTAAGGATCCTCATTGTTATATTTCAGGTTATTTGTGAAAGACAGGATGGAATAGACAGACCGATAGCTGTGCTCTAAAGTGAAGCTTCTGAAATTTTCCCTCATCCAGGGGATAGACATGAGCCCTTTGTAAGAGATTCTCCAGTTGGGAACGGGGGTTTTTTTAAAGGCACTCAATGAGACAGAATTGGCATCTTTTCCTGTATAAGCGGCTAGAAATGCTGGAAGTACAACGTCCTGACTGGTTCCGCCAAAGCCGTCTATGTTTCCACCGGTATCCTCGGCCAGCCTTTGTGATATGATCGATCTGTTCTCCTTGAATTGCTGGAAGATGTCTTCTGCATTTTTGAATGAAGCCCCAAGCATGATCTGGGAAATACTAAAATTACCGACTCCATTTCGAGGTGATTCCTCAAGGACACCATTGATAACATCCAACTGCTGGTTAAAACTTTCTGTAAAGGTCCTGTTCCCGAAAAGTTCTATGTCAAGATCCCGTGTAAATTTAACATTGGCTGAATAGTCAAACTTGTCAAAATGAGACTTTGTATAATTTTTAGCATAATAGTTGTCGCCGCCGTCTCTGGATAAAAGCCAACCGTTTGTTATGGCTTTGTCCAGAATTTCTGCCTGGCTTCCAAATACAAATCCGAAGGTTGGTGCAAACCCCCCTGAAAAATTAGATCTTCCCAGGAACCCGAATTCTGGAATATAACCTGGCAGAAACGTACCATTATTTTCCGTATAGGATAGTCGGATGTTTTTAACAGAAGTCAGGATGTCTACAGCCACTCTTCCCACTTTCTGGCCGGTTGAAAGGCTTTTTTTACTCTTGAGGCGCTCTCCGGTTTGAGGATCCTCTTTGACATCAACCGTTTTTCTTTTTGTAAAAAGTTTTGATAATCCCGCATAATCATACAGGCGGTCCATGCTCATATCAGCCGTAAAATTATGTGTATTTGAATTTTGAATGGTATTACCGATGTTCTCGATATTGGTATAAGCCGGGGCTTGCCAGTCATAATCACCTGTATAATTGTATGTTCCATTGATAAAGTTTAGTACAGGAAACTTTTCAAAAGGAATTTTATAGGTAAGATTAAAAGTCTGGTGGTAATGCTCAGGGCGCCCTATCCTAAAGAAATTGTCATAGATCTCAATATTGTCATCAGCTCCAAACTCATCATAAACATAATTATTTAGTGCCCTGAATGAAAACTGAAGCGACTTGGTCAGGTTATAGGCAACGAGATAGTCCCAGTCAAACATAAAATTTCTTTGTTTGAGTATAGGAAGGTCCGGTAAGCCCTGGACAAGGCTTCTAGAAAGCTGTTCATTATAGGACCGTATGATGTTAGAATTTATTGAAAATGAGCTTGGCAATAAACTGATGTTGAAATCTTTTATAAACTGTAAATAAGCCTTGTCACTCACCAGTCCCCATGATTTAAAGGGTTCTACAATCAGGGGTTGAAAACTGTAATTGTAATTTGCAGAGGCACGAACTTTTTGGTCCAGGAATTTCTGGACATTGTAATCGCGGTGGTATGTTTCATTGAACAGGTAGGAGACAGAAAGGTTTTCCACGTCATAAAAATGTGGTTTTTTGTTTTGCGAGGTCCTGTTTTTTCTGACGTTGATAAAATTGACACTTTTCCTTTGGGTGTAATCGCGTCCAAGGTCGCTGTTTGTCTTCCCGTTTTGAAACAGGACATCCTGAAACTGAGGATCATATTTTGGATCTCTGTATTCCTCCCCAAAACTGAAGTTTATAGGGATGCTCAGGTTAATCCTTTTGGGGAAAAGCTGGCCGATATTAATGTTAGACACAAGTCCGTATTGCTTCAATTCATCCTGGCTTCTCTCATTTACCATTTGATCCAGGCTGCCAAAACCGATGGTATGCATGCTTCCCGTCACTGAAATATCGGCAAAATCAGCCAAATTTGCATCTGCATTGACTATGGCTGCCCAGCTCGATTTGTTGTCAAAATCTGATACGCGTAACTCGTTGAACCATAATTCCATGCTTTTAGGCGCAAAAGAGATATTCTTTACGCCGAGCATAATGGTTCTGATATTTGATAGGTTTGGATTTCCTTTTACCCTGATTCTGTATTCGGGTGACTCCCCGGTCTGTGGTTCAGGATATAAGGTGTTCACAGGGGCGCCTACCTCAAGTCTTTCCAGTTTCAGGTTGCCAAAAGCCTCAATGGCTGCATTGATATTATTTTCCAAGGGCCATATTTCTTCGGCTGTGATAGCGTTAAAAGGAGTGATTTTTAACGGAATCTCAATTTGATAATAGTTGTCATCTGTATCACTTCCCATCCTGACGATTCCCAATAGTTCATCATCTTTTATTTCTAAACTTCCGACCTTGCCTTCAGCATGAATGAACATTTGCAGCTTTTTGTACATCCGCAGGTCGAAGGTGGTGTTTTTAAAAATAGCTCTTGTGTCACCGGGCTGCAGATCTGTAATCTTGGCTGAGACCGACTGCTCATTCTGCTGCTGTATGGTCGTGGTTCCTTGCAGTCTTTCTCTTTTGATGCCCGGAGGTAGCACATAAGGAATGGGCTGCCTGTCTTCATTTTCTTCTATATTCACTACGCCAACTTCAAAATTCTGATTTTCTTCGGGACTGATTTCCTGAGGGGGCTGTATGGCATCGTCAAGGGTTTTGGTATATCTCCTCCAGTCACCTCTGACGAGTTGTAGTTCTCCGAATCTCAGGACGATCGGAATTTTGAATTTTGTCAAGAACATCCTCATAAAACGAATGGCTGTAAAGCCAGACATGTCGTTGATAATGTTGTTTGGGTCGTCGG
>CBDUAP010000110.1:0-9685 GCA_965365165.1 uncultured Flavobacteriaceae bacterium | reverse complement strand
GACGTTATATCAAAGTAAAAATAGCTGTAACCATAGTTCCATTCACCGGCTTTCTGACCATTTACAAAAACCCTGGGTTCGCTCATTGCGCCCTCAAAAACAAGGAGTACCTTTTGACTTTTATTAAATTCAGGAAGTGTGAATTTTGTTCTGTACCAACCCTGGCCCATATAGGGCAAAGCACCCGTTCTTCCCGTTTTCTCTGTTTCGATTTCCTCTCCATTCTGAACTATTGCGACCATTTGCTTGTCGTTTTCCTTGTCAAAAGGCCCGTAAATTGCCCAGTCATGAGGAACCGTAACACGCTGCCAGTCATGATCATCAAAATCTTTTTGAAAAGCCTGGTCGCTGATTCCTTTAAAAAATTTCCAATTCTCTCTGAGATCAATAACGGTTCTTTCTTGTGCTTTAGAATTCCTTGAAACCAATAAAAAAATCATACATAAAAAAATAGTCATCTTGTTGCCCATCATCAGTTATTTAATATTTCGATATAAATGTAAGTTTTACGTTTAATAAAATCCATCTATTACAAGCAAATTTTTTAACTAATTCACTTTTTTTTGCACCAATTCTGTCCTCTCCTTACAAAGGTTTCTCAAATTTGAAAAAAAAATACAACAAAAGACCCGAATCTCTCAGTTTTCCTATATTTAACCCTTATTAACCAGTTTCTGATCGATCCTTATGAATGACTACGGTTTCTTGTCTGTTCTTCCTCCTGTAATTGCCATTATCCTGGCCCTCAAAACCAAACAAGTATATATCGCCCTTGTTTTTGGCATTTGGTTTTCATGGCTGATCATGAGTCAGTGGAACCTTTTAGACGGAACGCTCGCCACAGTTGAAGGTATGGTCAACGTTTTTAAATCAGAAGGAAATACAAGAACCATCATGTTCAGTGCCCTTGTAGGTGCTTTGCTGTTATTCATCCAATATTCGAGAGGTGTTGAAGGGTTTATAAACCAACTCAACAGACTGGTGCAGTATTTTGAACAGAAACAAACAGGATACAGCAGGGTGATCATACAATTACTCGCCATGATTACCGGCGTGGTCTTATTCGTTGAAACAAGTATCAGTTCCCTGACTGTTGGAACACTTTACAGACCTATTTTTGATAAAATGAGGATCCCAAGAGAAAAGCTTGCTTACATTGCGGATTCAAGTTCAGCACCTACTTCCATCCTGATACCATTTAATGCCTGGGGCGCCTTCATTATGGGCCTGCTTTTGACCCAAGGCATTGAAAAACCATTTTCGGTGCTGATCGCTTCCATACTTTTTAATTTTTATCCGATCATTGCCCTGATCATCCTTTTTACGGTCATTGTGACCAAAAGAGATCTTGGCCCTATGGCCACAGCAGAAAAAAGAACGGTTACAACAGGAAAACTAATGGATGACGGAGCCAAACCCATGATCTCTGATGAGATCACATCCTATGAACCCAAGGCAGGGATCAAGGCCAAATCTTATAATATGGTTATTCCACTGTTCACCATGGTAGCTATGATGCCGGTCAATCTGGCCTATACGGGCTGGGGCAAAGTGGAAAATGCCACCTCTTTCTGGAATCACGTGTCTCAGGCTATTGGAAACGGATCGGGTTCTTCATCGGTATTATATGCTGTGATAACATCTATTCTTGTTGCCATGATACTCTATCGCGCTCAAGGCATCATGAAATTAAAAGAAATGGTGGAACTCATTTTAAAAGGAATCAGTGAGCTGATGCCTTTGGCGCTTCTGATGCTACTTGCCTTTGCTATTGGGGATGCCTGTAATCAGCTTGGGACGGGTGCGTATGTGGCCAACTGGTCAAAAGACTGGCTCTCTCCTCAATTTTTGCCTGCCGTGGTTTTTGTGATCAGCTCTTTTATAGCGTTTTCAACCGGAACATCCTGGGGAACCTTTGCCATTATGCTGGCCATTTCGATTCCGATGGCCAACATTCACGGAGTTGAGCTGACACTGATAATCGCAGCCACCTTGGGAGGAGGAATCTTCGGAGACCACTGCTCGCCCATATCAGATACGACCATTATTTCATCCATGGCTTCAGCCAGTGATCACATAGATCATGTGCGTACCCAATTGCCATATGCCGTTATCGGAGGGATCATTACGACCACCCTGTATATCATTCTCGGTTTTGCCATGATATAAGTTGAAAGCCGCATAATTCAATTGAAATTCTCTGAAGAAGGGCAAAAACCCACTACCTTTGTATCCAAAATTAGCACATATGGAACATAGAGCAGGATTTGTAAATATTATTGGCAATCCAAATGTAGGTAAATCGACCTTGATGAATGCACTGGTCGGAGAACGTGTTTCGATTATTACTTCAAAGGCGCAGACCACAAGGCACAGAATTCTGGGAATTGTGAACGGGGATGATTTTCAGGTCGTCTTCTCTGATACGCCGGGCATTATTAAACCTGCCTACGGGTTGCAGGAATCCATGATGGATTTTGTAAAGGTAGCCTTTGAAGATGCGGATGTACTCATCTATATGGTTGAAACAGGAGAAAAAGGATTGAAAGATGAAACTTTTTTTGAAAAAATAAAAACGGTTAAAGTGCCTGTGCTTCTTTTGTTGAATAAAATCGATAAATCATCTCAAACAGAACTTGAAGAACAGGTCCGATTTTGGTCGGAAAAAGTTCCCAATGCAGAAATTATTCCTATATCCGCCCTTGAAAATTTCAATATCCAAACCGTCATGGACAGGATCATAGAACTATTGCCGCCGTCGCCTCCCTATTACCCCAAGGACCAGCTCACAGACAAACCCGAACGTTTTTTTGTCAATGAGACCATCAGGGAAAAAATTCTGATGCATTACAAAAAAGAAATTCCTTATGCCGTTGAGATTGAGACGGAAGAATTCAAGGAAGACGATAAGATCATCAGGATCAGATCAGTCATCATGGTTGAAAGGGATACTCAAAAAGGAATCATCATAGGCCACAAAGGAGCTGCCCTGAAACGGGTTGGTACTGAGGCAAGAAAAGACCTGGAAAAATTTTTTGGTAAAAAAATATTTCTTGACCTCTATGTTAAGGTCAATAAAAACTGGAGAAGCAGCAACAGTCAGTTAAAAAGATTCGGATACAAGGATTAATTACAATAGCTCCTTTACGTCATCAAAATCAAGCCCGCCGTAATTCCCGGAACTCATCAGGAGCACAGCCGTATTTTCCAGGTTCTTACCAAAGAGAAAATCCCTGAATGCTTTCGGCTCCGTATATATCACAAGGTCCTTTCTTTGAAATGCATTGGCAATTTGCGCCTCACTGACTTCTTTTAACCGCTTGATCTTAACCGCATGCGGGGAATAAAATACCACGGCCTCATCAGCCTGTTCCAAGGTACCAAGATATTCTTTCAAAAAGTCTTCGTTCAAACTACTATAAGTGTGCAATTCAAGGCAGGCCAACAGTTTTCGGTCTTTATACTGTTCCCGCACGGCCCGTGTAGTGGCTTCAACTTTTGAGGGTGAATGGGCAAAATCCTTAAAAATCACTGTTTCCTCGTTTTCAGCAATTTTTTCCAGTCTTTTACTGGCCCCGCTAAAGTCAGCAATGGCCTCGTAAAAAGATTCCTCACTAACACCCAGATGAAAACAGATACTCCGGGCTCCTTCAAGATTTTGCAAATTATGTTTACCAAATATTTCCAGTGGAATATCTCCTTCTGAGGTTTCCAGAACCGTAGACCCATTTTCTATCCTGTAATGAGGAGTCTTATAGGCATACTTCTTTATTTGATTTGTCGTTTCTTCCACTATTTTTTTTACTTCCGGATCCTCCTCATTATACACCATCATTCCTCCTTTGACCATGGTATCCACAAATATGCTGAATTGTTCTACATAATTGTCAAAAGTGGGAAACACATTGATATGGTCCCAGGCGATACCACTGATCAAGGCGATATTGGCCTTGTACAAATGAAATTTTGGTCTTAGATCAATAGGTGACGAAAGGTATTCATCCCCTTCCAAAACCATGATCTCATTCTCGTCCGTCAAATGAACCATTCTGTCAAATCCCTCCAATTGGGCCCCTACCATGAAATCGACTTCCACACCATGGTATTTCAAAACGTGCAGGATCATGGATGTTATGGTCGTTTTTCCGTGTGAACCTCCTATCACAACTCTTGTTTTATGCCTGGCATGCTCGTACAAAAATTCGGGATAAGAATAAATTCTCAGCCCTAGTTCCTGTGCCTTGATCAATTCAGGATTATCAGATTTTGCGTGCATCCCCAAAATGACAGCATCAAGGTCCTTATTTATTTTCTCGGGAAACCATCCCATGGCTGCGGGCAATAACCCGTTCACAGCCAGCCTTGATTTTGAAGGTTCAAAAATGGCATCATCGCTGCCTGTTACCAGATCTCCCTTTTCATGAAGGGCCAAAGCCAGATTATGCATGGCACTTCCTCCAATCGAAATAAAATGTACGTTCATTATTTGGAATTAAATGCCGTAAAAATACAAATTAATGTGCTTGTCCGTCAAGGATAATCGGCCTAATTAAAGATACTTCGATATCCCTGTTAAAAGGACCGCTGCAAGGGCCTTGTCAAACAAGTTGGACCTCCCCCGCCCATGAGACTAATATGATTTCCGGCGTAAGTAAAAACTTGACACCCTTTATCTTTCAACCTCTTTTCAGTCACAGGATTTCCTTTTAACATGACGCATGTCTTCGGGCCAAGGGCGAGCACGTTGCAAGCCATGGTCTCAAATTCATTGTCAGGAACCTCGACCAGGTCAAACCCTCTTCTGATCAGTTCCTGCCTAAAAGAAACAGGAATTAATGGTGAATAAACTACGGCTAGTTTTTCATCTACAGGGCTAAATACGGACATCAGATGGAACACGTCATCAGGTCCTCTGTAATGAGGCATTTCGGCCACAATCACCTGAATTCCTCTGGGTTCCAAAAATTGTTTCAACTGTCGAATTCCTTCTTTGTTTGTTCTGTAAGTATGACCCACAGCGAGCGTACGCTTATCAAGCCAAGCTATGTCGCCTCCTTCCAAGGTGCCCGGAGCTTTGATACTGCCAAGTACCGGAATCTTATGCCGTTCATAAAAGTCCCTTTGTGCTGCAGGCTCAGGAATTCTTTCCGGTTTACCCATATGACAAATGATCATCCCGAAATCAGTAGCCACCGAAGCATCACGACAGTAAATAGAATCTATGCTCAGCCCGGCCTTAGGAGGTAAATAACGGACTTCAACACCCTGTTTTTCAAGGATATTAATAAATTCAGTGTATTCATTTATGGCTTGTTTCAGTTCCGGTTTGGCTAAAAAATGTAGGGCCTCCCACTGGGCTTCAAGCAATTCATCAGAACGAAACGCGTTCGATACGGGCTTTAACAATACTGACTCTAGTTTGAGGTAATCTGTATGATGCGTCAGGTTCATTCCCTTCTTTTTTTGTTGTAATTCATCAATAAATAAAAAGGAATTCCCAGCAATAAAAGCAGGGTACCATAATATACGGTGGCCTGACCAGATCCAAACAGGGCCCATAGGGAATAGGAAACCCCGAGTCCGGCCAGAACAATTGTCTTGATTCTTCCCGGCATGTGAAATCTGTGTTCAATGATCAGCAAGGCATAGGCAGCAGAAGTAAACAAATAAGGAATCAATGCCGTAAAAGTCGAAAGCAAAACAATGACTTCAAACTGTTCCACCAGATTCTTTGACAAACTCATGAACAGCATGATCGAAGTCAATAAACTACCAATTACAATTGCAACAGCAGGAGCCCCTTTTGAATTCTCCTGTTTGAATAGTTTTGGAAAAAGATTGTCTCTGGCCGTTGCCATGGGGATTTGCCCAGAGATTAGGATCCAGCCGTTTAAAGCACCAATGGCCGAAATAGCAGCTCCTCCGGCTACAATATAACCGGCATATGTTCCACCCATAAGCTTTGATGCCTCCGCAAAAGGAGCTGGAGAGTCCTTTAATACATCAACCGGCAGGATACCGAAAAGCACCACCGTACTCAGAATGTAAATTACGGTTGTCAGCACCGTGCCGATCATGGTAGCTCTTGACACTGTTTTTTCAGGATTTTTAATATCTCCGGCAGGTATTGTCGCGCATTCAAGACCCAGAAAGGCATAAAGGGTTAAAGTGGCAACCACCGGGATCGTACTTAAGTTGCTCTCCCCCGTCAAATTGAAATCAGGGAAATTTTTCACATCAAACATGAACAATCCGAATAAAATAATAAGAACCAATGGCAAAAGTTTAAAAATCGTTGTGATTACTTGTATCCTGCCCGATTCTTTAACCCCTCTTGAATTGATCCATGAAAAGGTCCAGATAAAGCATAAACCTACAGCAATTGTAATAACAGGACTGGATTTCAAGGCCGGAAAGAAAAAACTTAAGGCACTGATAATGGCCACAACAAGAGAGGCATTTCCAACCCAGATGCAAATCCAGTAGCCCCAGGCTACTAAGAAGGCAATAAAATCACCAAAACCTTCTCGGGTATAGGTATAAGGACCTCCACTTTTATTAACAATCATTTTACTGAAGTTTCCAAAAATTTTGGCCAACACCAGGGCTCCCAAGGCAGACAGAATCCACCCCACAATACTGATACTTCCATAACTTGCCAAAGTAGCTGGCAAAACGTAAATACCGGCACCGATCATATTTCCAACAACGAGGGAGGTAGCGGTGATCAGCCCTACCTTTCGAGTTTCAGATTTCAAGGTTTGTTTTTCATTAATAAATCAATTTTATGATTACTTTTAAACACAATAATACAAAAATTTAAAACGTAACCTAAAGATGGGCAACAAATTCCACATAGACAGGAACATCAATAAAGCAACAACTTTGCCTGCCTCTTTTTACAAAGACGAAGGTATTTTTAATCTTTTAAGAGAAAAGATTTTTTTGAGTTCCTGGCAATTTGCAGGTGAAGAACAACTTGTAAAAATACCGGGATCAGTGTACCCGTTCATTTTGCTGGATCATTACCTGACCGAACCTCTTTTACTCACGAGGAATGAACAGGGTGAAGTACAATGCCTGAGCAACGTGTGTACCCACAGGGCCAACCTACTCGTTCATGGCGCCGGTAAAACCAAAAAACTTACATGCACCTATCATGGCCGTAGATTTGATCTCAATGGAAAGTTTGAACACATGCCCGAATTTAAGGAAGCAGAAAATTTCCCCAGGGCTTGTGATCACTTGTACCGATTCCCAATAAAAAAATGGGGATCCCTGCTATTCGCCGGTTTAAATCCTTCATTTGATTTTCAACAGGTCATAGATAAAATGAATGAAAGGGTTGGATTCCTGCCTCTTGACAACTTCTCTTATGATGAATCCTTGTCCAAAGACTATCTGGTCCATGCGCACTGGGCCCTGTATTGCGATAATTATCTCGAAGGATTTCATGTTCCATTTGTTCATGAAGGATTAAATAAGGTCCTGGACTATGGCAATTACACCACGGAGATTTACACCTATTGCAATCTTCAGATCGGATATGCAGATGATGCCACAGAGACCTTCGATCTGCCGAAAGACCACATAGATCATGGTAAAAATGTTGCTGCCTATTATTATTGGGTCTTTCCCAATATGATGTTCAATTTTTACCCTTGGGGACTATCCGTGAATATTGTCAAACCCCTTGACCTGAACCGAACCAAAGTTTCATTTCTAAGCTATGTAATGGATCCTTCCAAACTGGGTAAAGGAGCAGGACATGAACTTGAAAAGGTTGAACGTGAAGACGAATTTGTTGTTGAAAACGTCCAAAAAGGGATCAATTCTTCGTTTTACAAGGCGGGTCGTTTTTCTCCTACAAGGGAAAGGGGCGTGCATCATTTTCACAGGCTCCTGGCTCAGTTCCTTAATTCGTGAACATCAGTTTAATTTGAAGCTATATTCATTTTCGGTCAATTCATCAAGAAGTTCCTTGGTGATATTAATTTTAGAACTGCGACTGGGCATATTCAATTTTAACTTTTCTTTCCTGTCAAATATCAAAAAATTCAAAAGCTGACTTCCCTTGTGTTTTTTAAATACCTGATCAATGGCCTCCACCTCCTGCTTATTGATCTTCTCAATGGGAAGCTGCAAGGTGATCTTTTTTGCCATTTTACCCAATACGTCCTGCAATTGCTGTACGGCCAGGATCTGTACCCTTACGTCTCCGTTTTGCCATGCCCGCCTCATAACCGTCTTGAGGTACAGAAAAGTATTGGGGATGAGAAAATGCCTGAATTTTAAATAATCCTCGTTGAAAAGCCTGAATTCATAAGCCTCGCTGTAGTCTTCAAAGGTGAACATTCCCCATGGTTTGCCATTCTTGCTCACCCTGTGTTGCACATCTGTAACGATGCCCGCAAAAGTGAGTTCTTTTCCTTCAAGCTGGTCCAGGTTTTTCAGAATATCGACTCTGGCATTACAAAAATATTTGATTTCCGTTTTGAAATCATCCAAAGGGTGGCCCGAAATGTAAATACCGATCATTTCCTTTTCCTTTGACAGTTTTTCCATCACGTTCCACGGTTCACATGGTGGAATCTCAGGTTCGTCAAATTGCACATCAGATGCTTCACCGAATAGCGATACCTGTGCCGAATTTTTACTTTCCTGGTATTTGTTGCCAAAACGTATCGCCTTTTCGATAAAGGTGACGCCTTTCTCGTCAGGATAAAAATATTGTGAACGGTTCACATTCATGAAAGAATCAAAGGCACCTGCCAGTACTAGCCCGTCAAAAGCCTTTTTATTTGCAGCTCTTAGATCAACACGTTTCGTCACGTCAAAAATAGATCTGAAATTTCCATTCTTCTTCCTTTCATCAACAATAGCCCTTACCGCTCCTTCACCTACACCCCTGATGGCACCCATCCCAAATCGAACAGCCCCCTGCTTGTTTACAGAGAATTTATAATAAGATTCATTGATGTCAGGTCCAAGCACCTCGATTCCGGCCCTTTTGCATTCTTCCATAAAGAAAGAAACCTGCTTGATATCGTTCATGTTATTACTGAGAACGGAGGCCATATATTCTGCCGGGTAATGGGCTTTTAAATAAGCGGTCTGGTAGGCTATAAAAGCATAGCAGGTAGAATGCGATTTATTGAAGGCATAGGCAGCAAAAGCTTCCCAGTCTTTCCAGATTTTTTCCAGCACCTCTTCCGGATGGTCATTCTTCTTTCCTCCTTCTATGAACAGCGGTTTTAACTTTTCCAGCAGGGCGAATATCTTCTTACCCATAGCCTTTCGCAACATGTCGGCCTGACCCTTTGTAAACCCGGCCAGCTTTTGAGACAAAAGCATGACCTGTTCCTGATACACCGTGATCCCGTAAGTCTCTTTCAGGTAGCTCTCCATATCCGGGAGGTCATATTTTATATCCTCCCTGCCATGTTTTCTGTCAATAAAAGAAGGAATATACTCCATTGGCCCGGGCCTGTAGAGGGCATTCATGGCTATGAGGTCAGCAAATTCCGTGGGCTTTAAAGATTTCATATGCTTCTGCATACCTGGGCTCTCATATTGGAATATGCCTATAGTTGATCCTCGCTGAAATAATTGAAATGTTTTGTTCTAAATCATATTCCTTAATAAGTTTTAAAGATTCAGTGTGTTCGTAAAAACCTTCTTCATC
>CBDUAP010000109.1:0-9688 GCA_965365165.1 uncultured Flavobacteriaceae bacterium | reverse complement strand
ATGGATTATCATTTCGGATCAACCCGCCTTCGCTGTAACCGGCGGAGTTGTCAACTACATTTAAATCTTCATCATTACAAGCATAAAAAAGTATTGCTGACAAAAAAACTAAACTCAATAATTTTACATGATTTTTCATAATTTTAATTTATTTAATTACTTAATTATAATTGATTGACATTGGAAATTGACCAGGTCAATTCCATAGTTGTTTTCTAAAAACATGGCCGGTTTCAAGGCACATTATTATAAAAAGTGTATTTAGCATAAATCTATATTTTCTACATTTTGAGAAACCGCACGATTTTTTTTGGGTCTCTGATAAGGCATTCTTTTGTGGAATTCAGGAACGACATAACCGTCCAAACCATTAATTGCAGCTACTTTCCCCTGACTCAAGTCTATAAATCCATCAGGTCTCAAGAGATCGTCTTTGATAAAAATGTCCATAATTTCTCCAATAAGCATAATTGTTCCGTTTGCCTTGATCCTGTATTCTTCCAGATATCTCATACCCATCTGAACAGGTGCATCCTTTACAAAAGGCACATCATAATTTACTTTATATTCTTCCCTGAGCCTGGTCATGTCGAATTCTGAAACATTTCTGTCATACTTGGCGGAGGTATGATGCGCGTCTTCAATAATTTCTAAATGTATATGATTGATAGAGTAGGATCCTGTTTCCTTAATGTTGCAATATGTGTTCCTCGGAACAGTAGTTGGTCGCATCAAAAAACCAAGAATAGCCGGGCTGGAACCAAAATGAGTTACAGAACTAAATACCGCTACATTGCTATTACCATCAAGGCTTTTGGATCCGATCAGATTCGCTGATTTGAAGCCGGAACATGAATTGATCAGATTGATCTTGTAGAGGTGTTCCAACTGTCCTATCTCATTTTGACTGAAATGTTTCATTTAAAATTTTTAAAATTATTGATATTGACTTCTTTTGCCTTCAGGTCAAACATTAAATTATAAAGTCCAAAAAAAGTTCTGTTCATATAGATAAAATGCTTGGAACCCCTGTTTCCGTTCATTTTTCTCAATTGTGTATTCTTACTGTACTTTTCACCCAAGGCACTTAGCCTGCTGAAGAAATCTGCATTAGAAAAATCAAAACTATCAGCTTGAAAAGGTTCTGTGAATACAGAGAGCAGCTCATGGAACATGGCTGAGAAAAATTTAATTTCCTCAGGAGAATCATCTGAACGCAAAATTTCCAGTTCGTACATTTTGGAAGTGAAAAGATCCGGGTTATTCAAATTTTCTTTATTGGCCAATTCAAAATAAGGAACATAAAAACTGTCCGGTATCTGTTTGATGCATCCAAAATCCAGAACGATCAGTTCGGCCTCATCTGAGACTAAAAAATTACCAGGGTGTGGGTCGGCGTGTACTTTACGAAGTCGGTGAATTTGGTACATATAGAAATCCCAAAGGGCCTGCCCCAATTGATTACGGTCTTTCTGTGATGCACCCTTCGCCACGTATTCAGACAGATGCAAACCATTCATCCAATCCATGGTGATGATCCTGTCTGAAGACAAGCTCTTGTAATAATGAGGGAAAACCAAATTCGGAATATGCCTGCAATCTTCAGACATTGACATACTTTGTTCGATTTCCAACTCATAACTGGTTTCTTCCATCAATTTATTTTCAATCTCTTTGAAGTACTGGTCAGAATTCTTTCCTTTGATATTAAACATCTTCATGGCAATGGGTTTTACCAAAGCGAGGTCTGATGCAATACTTCCCGCCACTCCGGGATATTGGATTTTGACGGCTAGGTGTTTGCCTTCTTTGGTAGCCAGATGCACTTGCCCTATACTGGCGGCATTGATCGAATTCGAATTAAAGGTATCAAACACCTCGTCAGGATGGCTTCCAAAATATTTTTTAAAAGTTCTGATGACCAATGGCGGTGACAACGGGGGAACCGAAAACTGGGACAGAGAAAATTTTTCAACATAGGCCTGGGGCATAATGCTTTTTTCCATGCTCAACATCTGGGCCACCTTTAAGGCGCTTCCTTTAAGACGCTTAAGACTGTCATAGATATCTTCAGCATTGTTTTCATTCAGTTTGGCCCGGGCCGTACTTTCATCCTGAACCAACTTATCACCATAATACTTAATGTAATTGACTCCTAATTTTGCTCCGGTGGTCACCAGTTTTGAAGCTCTCTGAACTTTTGATATCGGTATTTTGTCTATGCTATTCATTAGTTCATACCAATTTTTTCATTAAAAATAAATTTGCCAAGGTCTATAACACTTTTAAGTGGTTTGATATCCAGGAGATCAAATCCGGTATTAATGGTCTTCTCAATAAAAACATCTGTCTTTTCAAAAGATGGAGAGGAATCTTCCATCCAGAATCTAACGGTAATCAGCAATTGCATCCAGGAAGATTGTTCGATTGACTTACCCTTGAATTTCTCCAAACGGGGTTCTTTCAGATCCAAAGTTTCAATATCCAGACTTTTCACATATTGTTGAAATTCTTTTTTCAAAGTTGTCAATGCCGCAATTGTATACCAATGTTGGGTATGGTTTTTCAAAAGCAACAGTACAAAGCTTCTGTTGGCTGACAAGAATTCGAAAAAAGTAAAGTAAAAACTGAGGAGCTTGTTACGCGCATCAAAGGAGGCGTATTCTTCACTTTTTTCCAATAGAACTAGCGTTTGGTCGAAAAAGGACTTAAAAATATATTGCTCTACCGACATAAAATTACCAAAGAACTGGTAAAAATCCTTTTCGTTAAAATTATTGAGTTGCGCAAAATGATAGACGGATTTAGGTGCTTCATTATTCATTAAATAATAATCCATATACATTTCTGTAATGCTTTTTGCCGTAATTGTTTTCTTTCGTGCCATGTTTAAATTTTTATCAAATATACAATTTGTTTAACAATAATTAATAAAAGTTAAACAAAAAAATATGTTAAATTATTTAATGTCCACAAATTATGGCATTTCCCAACCCAGTTCAGAAGATCATTTTAGAGAAATAATTTGTAAATTTTATTCAGAAATAGAAGCGAATTAATGCGGTGATATAGATTCAAACAGGCAATTAAAATGAATTTAATCAAAACAGGGTTTCTAAGAATTATTTAGGGGTGCACTGTAATCGCTCATCGCAACAAGGTAGATGCGTTCATTTTAGACGATTCAGTATCGAATTAAGAAGGATCTGAACTAAAAAAATATTTGATTTTAGCGTTAAGATATTTAAAAAAATATTCAAAATTCCCATTGAACCATATGGCCAGGACAAATACAAGATAAAGCGTCCATGCAGGAACGACATCCACATTCAGGTAAGTCGATACGAGCAATAATGAAAGGGTAATGGCCGAAATGACGGCTGCAATCAATGTTTTTTTTCCTTTATTATTCATCAGGATCAAAACTAAGATGACAACCCCGAGTAATGGTCTTAAATGTTTGAAGTACGGAGCGAGCTGGCTTCCTTCAACATCAAAAAACATTAAGGCTGCGCCAGCATATGCACCAATACACAAGGGGCATTTCGGCAGTAAAATGATCAATAATGTGGTCACAAACGAACTGATGCCGTTAATTTTGGCAACAGGTTTTTTATTGATTTTTTTAGATTCGCAGCAAGAGGTTTTTGACATATATTTTTATATTTTTGAATGCTTTTGTCATTTTTTGAAAAAAACACTGCTGTCAAGAATATGCAATTAAGATAGGAATTTTTAATTATATTGGTTTTTAAATATCATCTTTAGGACGCATAGAAATGGGTCAGAAAGGTGTTTTAAGGCATAAATTAAGAGGAACATGAAAGAAATAAAAAATATTTTAGAATTGGTTGATGCTAGGGAACCTTCGAATGAAAAGTTTGCTATTGCCCAGGTTGTCAACGTTGAAGGATCTTCTTACAGAAGGGAAGGAGCCAGAATGATTGTTTTTGAATCAGGAATTTTTGAAGGAGGCATCAGCGGAGGATGCCTGGAGGGAGATACCTTGAAACGATCTCAGCTCGCCATATTGAAACAAGAGCCCTCGCTTGTCACCTATGACACTTCTAAAGAGCATGAAATAGGTATAAGTTTGGGCTGCAATGGGGTGATTGACGTTTTGATGATTCCCGTTACACCCGAGTCAGATACTTTAAGAATTTTGAAAAAATGTGTGTCTGAAAGGAAGTCACATATCATTATTACAATTACATCTGTAAATGATCCACAAGAATCCTTAAAGCTTGGGAGCAGTTATTACTACGATACAGAAACTAAGGTTGTAGAGCAGTTGTATGAGTCAAAATTCAAAACCTTTGTTATGGACTGTATCACCAAGGTCATCAATAACAGTAAATCAGGAAAATTCAGTTACGAATCTTCAGAATTGGAAGCCGGCATTTATATTGAATTGATTCCGGCTCAGTTTCACCTCGCTGTTTATGGTGACAATTATGATGTATACCCGATGTTGGAGTTTGCCAAAGTATTGGATTGGGATATAAGCCTGGTTGGGAATATGCAAAAATTAAAAAAAGAAAAAGTCCAGTCAGTTACAAATATTTATCACAAGGATTTTAAAGAAAAGCCTCAAATTGATGATCGTACTGCAATTATCCTGATGGCCCATGATTTTAAGACCGATAGTTTCAATTTGAAAGAAGCCCTCAAAAGCCCGTCACCTTATATAGCGTCTTTGGGACCTAAAAAGCGTTTTGATAAAATGATGAGCACTTTTGAAGAGCAGGGCGTGGTTTTGTCAGATGAGGATAAAGACCGTATATACGCGCCCAGCGGTCTAGAAATTGGAGCCAATACCCCCGAAGAAATAGCCTTAAGCATATTTTCAGAAATATTAAGTGTTTTTGCGGGTAAAAAAGGCGGAATGTTGAAATATAAAAGTGGCCCGATTCACGACAGAAATTAGTTTACTTTAAATTTCTGCGTTCCCAAAGAATGTTATTTTCTCGTAAAACATTGACTTCTTTGCGCACAATTTCAATGGCTTTTGCTACATCTTTATCGGTAGTGTCCTTTCCCAGGCTAAATCGAATAGATGAGAATGCCAGTGCAGGATCAACGCCCATCGCGATAAGAACGTGAGAAGGGTTTTTAGAGGCTGTATTGCAAGCGGATCCGTTTGAAACGGCAATATCCTTGCTTAAAGCGCGCAACAGATCTGCTCCGTCGACGTAAGGAATTGAAATATTGCAAGTGTTGGGCAGCCTGAGACCAGAACTTCCATTCGAACTGGTCATTTCAATACTGAGTAACCCTTCTTCTAACTTGTCCCTGAGCCGGGTCAACCTCATATTTTCTTTTTCCAGGTTGATGCAACTCAATTCAATGGCCTTAGCCAGTCCTATTATACCAGCAGAGTTTATGGTACCTCCGCGCCATCCTTTTTGTTGGCCACCGCCTTGTATGCAGCTTTGCAAGACTCCTGAACCTGTTTTATGATTGCAATAAACCATACCCATACCTTTGGGGCCATAAACTTTATGGGCAGAAAAGCATGCAAAATCAACTGAATCAAAAAGAATTTTCAGGTCTACTTTCCCAAGTGCCTGTGTGGCATCGGAAAAAAGAAAAATGTTTTGATTTGAAATGATACTGGCAATTTCCTTTATGGGCTGGATTACTCCGGTTTCATTATTGGCATACATGAGAGATATCAAAATGGTTTCGGGCCTGATGGCTGATTTTAATTCGTCCAGATTTATCAGGCCGTTTGCATCGACACCCAGATAAGTAACTGAAACACCCTCATAGGTTTCCATGAATGCACAGGTATCCAAGACTGCTTTATGTTCTGTTTTACAAGTGATAATGTGATTGCCACCGGGTTTAAACTTACTGCAAAAACTTTTTAAAATCATATTAATGCCTTCTGTAGCACCAGAGGTATATATGATGTCATCAGTAGAAACCTGAAGCCTGTCTGCAATAGAACGGGTTGAAATTTCTACAGCTTCTTTGGCGATCCAGCCATAGGCATGATGGATGCTTGAAGGATTTCCAAAATCTTCATCAAAAAAAGGCAGCATCGCATCCAAAACTATTTTGTCGCATGGGGTGGTTGCATTGTAATCAAAATAAAGTTTTTTTTTCATCTGGGTAAATCAAAGAATTAGGCTTGATAAAAGTAAAATAAATTAGACAATACTTTGTATTTTGAATATAAGGATTTCGATGCCAAAATGATTTACTGCTTGATAATAATTTTAGCAAATTGATAGATGGACATTTTAATGAAAACCTCTGATTGATTATCCATGTTTATTTTTAAACCATTTTAGGGTAATAAAAGTTAAACACTTTTATTGAGCCCATCATACCGTCGTCACTTTTTGAAATGTTATTTTTTTACTTTGTTAAAGCAAAATCAACCAAGATTCCTTAACATTCTTCGATTCCTTTTCAAATGCACTCTGAATATCATCAAATATCTGTTTATCAATTACATACGATTTTAATTAGATCTGTTGATCAAGAAACTAAATTCTTTTGAATGGAATTGAAGGCAGATAAATTCAAAAATATGACATACGAAAAATATATCCATTATATTATGAATATGCAAAAAATGATCGGCTAAAAATAAAATATTCGAAAAATATCAGTAAATTTAATGACACGATCTATTAAAAAAAATCAACACAAAACATGATTCCTTCAAAATTTACCTACCACAAGGCAACATCATTACAAGATGCAATTGCTTTATCGCAAGAACTTGGGGAAGAAGCAAAATATATGTCCGGAGGACATAGTTTGCTACCCATGATGAAATTGAGATTTGCTTCTCCTGAGCACATAATTGATATCAGCAAGATAGAGGGCCTGTCCTATATCAAAGAAGATGGAGATTATCTAAAAATAGGGGCTTTGACTACCCAGTCTGAAATGGAATATGATGATTTAATAAGAGAAAAATACCCTATTTTATCTGATGCCATCAAATTAACCGCTGATCCTTCTGTTCGAAATGTAGGGACCATCGGAGGTAATATTGCCCATGGTGATGCAGCAAATGACCAGCCGGCTATTATGCTCGCCATGCGTGCCAAGGTTATCGCCCAGGGCGTCGACGGACAGAAAACGATTCCTATAGATGATTTTTTTCACGGATTTTACATGACTGCTTTGGAGCCTTCTGATGTCCTTGTCGAAATTCAGATTCCACGGGCAAAAAAGGGAAGCGGCGGTGCTTATCATAAGGTGGAAAGAAAAGTAGGCGATTATGCCACTGCCGGGGTGGCAGTTCATGTAGAATTGGATGACAATGGTGTTTGCAAGGAAATTGGTATCGGGCTCACCAATGTAAGCGCTGTTCCCATGCGCCTGGAAAGAGGTGAGGAGTTATTGAGAGGGAAAAAAATAACTGAAGAACTTATTGCCCAGGCAGGAGCAATGGCAAGTGAAGATTGTGAGCCTACCTCTGATTTAAGAGGCTCAGAGGCTTATAAGAGATCCATAGTAAATACGATTACGCAGCGTATGATCCGTTTGGCAATAGAACGTTCAGAACATTAAAAACCAGAAAAAAATGAAACACAAAATAACACTAAAGATTAACGGCGAAAGCGTAACAGCTGAAGTAGATTCTCGTTTGCTTCTTGTACATTTTATAAGGGAAAACTTAGACTTAACCGGAACGCATATTGGATGTGACACTTCTAATTGCGGTGCTTGCACTATTATGCTCGATGGTAAGTCAGTAAAATCATGTACCTATTTGGCAGTCAGGGCTGATGGAGCAGAAATCACTACGATAGAAGGTATTGCCGCAGAGGGGACAAATCATCCGATGCAACAGGCCTTTCATGATCAGCACGGGTTGCATTGCGGATTTTGCACTCCGGGGATGGTTATACGTTCAATTGATTTTCTGAAGCGAAATCCAAATCCTTCAGATGAAGAAATTCGATGGGGCATTTCAGGCAATTTGTGCCGATGTACCGGATACAATAATATCGTTAAGGCGGTGCAGCAGGCAGCCAAGGAAATGCAGAAAGAATCACAATCGGTCTAACCTCTAAAAAATATATATTATGTTTAAATGTAAAACATCACCAGAGGTAGGCGGAATGGGTCACTCTGTAAAAAGGAAAGAAGATGCAAGGTTTTTGCACGGAAAAGGAAATTATGTGGATGATGTTAAGTTGCCGGGTCAACTAACCATGGTTATGGTTAGAAGCCCTTATGCTTATGCCAAAATAAAAGGAATCAATAAAGAGAAGGCTCTGGCTATACCAGGGGTTTTAGCAGTCATTACAGGCTATGATCTGGCCGAATTCAATTTGCACTGGATGCCAACCTTATTGTCTGATACTCAAATGGTGCTGCCAACTGATACGGTTATGCATCAGTCGCAGGAAGTTTGTGCCGTTATTGCAACAGACAGGTATATTGCCGTCGATGGAGCTGAAGCAGTAGAAGTGGATTATGAACCAATGCAGGCCATTGTTGATCCGTTCAAGGCTTTGGACAAAGATGCACCCCTTTTAAGACCAGACAAAGAAGGCCAAAAGGACAATCAGATTTACCATTGGGAACGAGGTGATCGTGAAAAAACCGATGAAGTTATTGCCAAGGCAGACGTTGTAGTCAAAGAACGAATCTACTTACCTAGAATTCATGTGGCTTCTATCGAAACATGTGGCTGCGTTGCCTCTTATGACAAGGATACCCAAAAATTATTGGTTTATTTGACAACCCAGGCCCCGCATGCCATCAGAACCGTTGTTGCATTGGTAGCCGGTCATGTTGGTCTTTCGGAAGAGAAAATCAGAATCATATCACCTGATATTGGGGGTGGCTTTGGAGGAAAAGTACCGGTATACCCTGCTTATGTAGTGGCAATAGCGGCAACTTTCTTAATAGGAAAACCGGTAAAGTGGATTGAAGATCGTTCTGAAAACCTGGTAAACGGTTTTGCACGTGATTACCATATGGACTGTGAATTGGCAGCCACCAAGGAAGGAAAAATTCAAGCCTTTAAAGTTTCAACGCTAGCCGATCATGGCTATACTGATTCTTCGGCCAATCCTTCAAAATACCCAACTGGGATGTTCTCTATTTGCACGGGTTCATATGATTATGAACACGCTTTTGCAGAATTAGACGCCGTATATACCAACAAAGCTCCTGGCGGAGTTGCATACCGCTGTTCCTTCAGGGTAACTGAAGCTGTTCATGCCATAGAAAGAATGGTTGATAAGCTTGCGGCAGAAATTAATAAAGACCCGGCTCAGCTGCGTTTTGAAAATTTCATTAAGAAAGAGCAGTTTCCTTATAACTCTCCGTTAGGATGGAGTTATGACAGTGGAGATTACAAGGCCACACTTGAAAAAGCCATGGAGATGATTGGCTATGATGATTATAAAAAAGAGCAGTCTGAAAAGCGTGCTCAGGGAAAGTTGATGGGAATCGGCCTGTGTACTTTTACAGAAGTAGTTGGTGCGGGTCCGTCAAAAGACTTCGATATCTTGGGAATAGCCATGTTTGACAGTGCTGAAATTCGAGTGCATCCAACAGGTAAAGCACTGGCATGGCCGGGGGTTGGCTGTAGCCGGCTCGCCGCCCCGTTTGGGAGGCGAGCTGTTTGAAGCTGCCTGGCGCCTGCGCGGGTTTGAAAATTTTATGATCGACCTGGTCCAGCGCCCCCACCTGGCCGCCTACCTTC
>CBDUAP010000108.1:0-9945 GCA_965365165.1 uncultured Flavobacteriaceae bacterium | reverse complement strand
CTCTCTTTTGATGTCAATGCCGTGACTTTCCGGATACACTAAATTTAAACGTTTTTTTATATTTTCAAGTCCGATGCCCTGCCCGCCTGATGCATCCTCATCGGTCTTTATCGAATTTTTTATGTTGAATTGAAGTTTGTCATCTTCTTGTATAATCTCAATATCCACCAGCAAATATGCTTTTACAATGTGGCCGTGTTTGAATGCATTTTCTACAAATGGAAGGAAAAGCATGGGTGCAATTTGCTTTTCATCAGTAACATGATTGGTTTGAAAGGAAACTTTCAAAGTATCCTGAAACCTTATTTTTTCTAGTGAAATATATTCTTCGATGTGCCTTATTTCTTCCCTTAAACTTACAAAGGGTTGATTGGCCTGATAAAGAATATAATCAAGCAGGTTTGAAAGCTTTAAAATAATGTCAGGCGTAGTCTTGGAACGCTTCAAGGCAAAGCCATAAATAGTGTTCAGGGTATTAAAGAGAAAGTGAGGATGAATCTGTTTTTTCAAATATTGTAGTTCCTGATCTTTAATTTGGAGTTGTGTTTCCAGTATTTTGTTTTGCAGGGTTTTGTTTTCCGATTCGGTCCTGAAATTATGGTTGAGTAAATACACAAAACTCACGATAAAGACCACCAGATAGACTAAAATAAGAATGAAGACGTAATTCTTGCTCATCGGCGGCATTTGACGGATATTTAAATTGGACAAAAATATCAGGCTGGCAAAAATCGTCATCAGGATCAGATAGGTTGATATGACAAGGGTATAGATGCAGTAGAGTATAAAAAGGCCGTATCTTTTCGTAAGGAGGTACCTGGGAATCAAATAATACACTACGAAATAGGTGGTCACCATTGTAACGGGGAGCAGGAAACTTGAGAACCAGGTCACGTAATTTGTGTCGTTGGCATTGTAACTAAAAAAGTAAACATAAAAAAACCATACCCCGGTCCAGAACAACAAGTGCAAAGGAATAAATGAAGAATTCATGAGTCGGGATATATTCATGCCTGCAAGTTGCATAATTTATTTGATATTGATCTCTTTAAGTGATGGATGGCGGATTTTAGTACGGATTCAACAATAATAATGCACCAAACAGTGCAAATGTTGCTTAAATTCGTTAAAAAGCCATGAAAGTGGTTCATATGTCGCAAAATAATTGAGGAGGAGGCGGTTTGAATTATATTTGGCTCATAACTTTAAAACCAATATTATGTTATTTGATCGTTTAAACGAAGGCGGCCCTTTTTTTATGTATCCGCTGTTATTTATTTTGATTTTGATCATCGTGCTGATCGTAAAAGGATTATTACAAAAAGAATCGGTTGAAAAAACCATGAGCCTGATCGGTTCTATTGCCCTGTTTGCTATTGTCTGGGGGTTCCTCGGACAAATCATAGGCTTGATTATGGCATTTGACAGTATAGAGGCTGTTGGAGATGTTTCGCCTGCGGTATTGGCAGGAGGCTTGAAAGTAGCTTTTCTTGCACCGGTATTTGGAATGTTCAATTTTCTTGTAGGCAGATTGGGAATCATAGTGCTCACTTTGATCAAAAAAGATGAATAAGGAGAATTGAATACGGCAAGGATATTCATTTTAGATGGAGAATGAATATCTTTGCTTCAAAACAACAACATTGAACAGAAAAATCAAACTGATCTGGGATTTTCGAGGTCCTGAGGCCCTTGAGATAGCGAAGCATCATGTAATTCACCTTGAAGAATTCGCTCTAAAAGAAAAACTTTATTTTTTTGACACAAATTTTGATTCGGTTAATGATTTGTATTGCATTGCGTATATCACTGTTAAAGAGGAAGATATGATCACATATCGGGATGCATTAGTTCCGCACCGGGGAGAGTTGGCTCAATAAAAATGAAAAAATACTTTTTTTATTATATAGTTTATCGTATATTTGCGATGAACAATTAAACAGTTATGAAAAGATCAGCACAGGTATTTGAATACTCAACAGACACAGAAAAATTGGCCAAGTTTGCAAAAGCACTCGGGCATCCGGCAAGAATAATTATTCTAAAACATTTGAGCAACCAGAGTTGTTGTTTTACGGGAGATTTGCTCGAGGTACTGCCACTTGCTCAATCTACGGTATCGCAACATTTGAAAGAATTAAAAGATGCAGGATTAATTCTGGGAGAAGTAAATCCGCCCAAGGTGAGGTATTGTATCGACATGGAAAACTGGAAAATCGCACAGCAGTTGTTTTCAACACTTTTCAAGGAAGATTTTTCTAAAATAAATTGTTGTTAATCATGCCGGTCCGGTTAGAAATCAGAGGTATGCAGGATGCTGACTGGCAGGCTGTCTCAGAAATTTACAGGGAAGGAATTCAAACGGGTTTCGCCACATTCGAGACGGATGTTCCTTCATGGGATCAATGGAATGCAGCCCACATTTCGTCATGCAGATTGGTGGCCACGATCAGTAAAAAGGTTGTAGGATGGGCCGCACTCTCCTCAGTATCTTCCCGTTGCGTCTATGGCGGGGTAGGAGAAGTAAGTGTTTACGTAGCCAAAAATGAGCGTGGGGCGGGGGTTGGCAAGGCGCTTTTGAGGCGCTTAATTTTAGAAAGTGAGAAAGAGGGATACTGGACACTGCAATCCGGAATATTCCCTGAAAACAAGGCAAGTATCAAATTACATGAAAAGGCAGGGTTCAGGACCATTGGAATCCGTAAAAGAATAGGACAATTGGGTGGGGTCTGGAAAGACAATGTACTGATGGAAAGGAGAAGTAAAAAAACAGGACTGTAAAATCCAAGGATCTTAATCAGGTCTGTCAGAGAAAATTATATGAATTAAATTAAAAAATCAATAAAATGAAAGTAAGAGAATTTATTAAAGAACTGGAGCAAAATAAGGGCAAGGAATTATTATTCACTTACGCCCGGGATCAATTTGTAGGCGCAAACTATCATTTGACAGAAGTCAAGAATGTCAAGTTCGATACGACAGATTGCGGAGGAAAGACCAACTATTGGGAGGAAACTCATTTTCAGCTTTGGGAGAGCCCGAAAGAATTAGGAAAAAGAACCTATATGACAACAGACAAAATAGCAGCTATCCTCAGCAGAGTTGACGGGATCAAACCCATGAGGCAGCGCACCGAATTAAAAATCGAATACGGTAATATGAATTTTCCGACTTCTGTGATGCCCATTGACCATATCGACAAGGATGAAAGAAGGGTCTATGTTACTTTATTTTCAGAAGCCACCAGATGCAAGGCCAATGATGTCTGCGAATTATCGGTAGTAGGTTCTGATGCTGAAAAAGAAACCTCAACTTGTTGTTCCTAAACTGGAATGATGTCTTTACCATTTACCTATAAAAACCAAATTAGGCGAGCAGAAAAATAACAAAAATATTTTTTAGAATTTCAATATTCATCGTAATATTGCAATGAAACGATTAGAAAATGGGATTAGCTAAAACCGAAATATTTACAGACGAACAAAATCAAATTGCATTGTTTGCAAAAGTATTCGGGAATCCTGCGCGTGTCGCCATATTACAGCATCTTTTTAAAACAAATGCCTGTATTTGCGGAGACCTTGTAGACGAGATCGGATTGGCTCAACCCACCATTTCACAGCACCTAAAAGAATTAAAACACCTGGGCCTGATCAAGGGAAATGTGGAGGGGACGAGTGTTTGCTATTGTATAGACCCTGAGAATTGGACCAAAATGAAAAAAGTAATGACTACATTTTTAAATACAGATTTACCCGAGCCTGATTGCTGTTAAAAAGAATAAAAATGAAAAAAGAACTGGAGTTAAAAAATATCGTCAAGGAGCGATATGCAAAAATTGCAGAACAGGGCAAAGCTGAAAATGCAGCTTCCTGTTGTGGTGCTACCGAGTCTTCCAACAAGATTTACAACATTATGACGGATGATTATTCTGGCACCAAAGGCTATAATGAACATGCTGATTTGGGGCTGGGTTGCGGGCTTCCTACAAAGTTTGCTAAAATAAGCAGGGGAGATACGGTTATTGACCTTGGGTCAGGTGCAGGAAACGATTGTTTTGTAGCGAGACACGAAACAGGTTCCGAAGGAAGGGTCATAGGCATAGATTTTACTCCGGCCATGATTCAAAAGGCACGAACCAATGCTGAAAGGATGGGATATAACAATGTTGAATTCAGGGAAGGAGACATTGATGCTATGCCGGTAAATGATGAGATAGCAGATGTCGTTGTCAGCAATTGTGTATTGAATTTAGTGCCTGATAAACCAAAAGTAATTAACGAAATATTCAGGGTTCTCAAACCAGGAGGGCATTTTAGCATCGCCGATATCGTGCTTGTTGGAAGCCTTCCGGGAGCACTTAAACAAGATGCGGAAATGTACGCAGGATGTGTGGCAGGTGCCGTGCAAAAATCGGATTATCTGCAGGCGATATCAGATCAAGGGTTTGAAAACGTTAGCCTGCAAAAGGAAAAACCGATAAACATCCCTGAAGATATTCTTGAAAAATATCTTAGTAAGACCGAAACGGCCCAATTTAACAAGTCAGGGAGCGGCATTTTCAGTATTACAGTTTATGCTGAAAAACCTCAATCTGATCAACAAAAACCAAAAATTAAACTTTCCGACTTGCAAGAGGCTTCTTCTTGTAAACCAAACAGCGGATGTTGCTAAAACAGAGAACAAAATAATGGCATTATTTACAAAACTTGAGGCATTCATTTCAAGCTTGAATGTTGAAAACATACCTCATGACAGAAAACAAACCCTTCAAGTGCTTATCAGTTATATTGAGAATAAGGTGACAACCCGAGAAGAGATCCGTATTAATTTTATTTGTACACATAATTCACGCAGAAGCCATTTGTCACAGGTTTGGGCACAAACGATGGCCCACCATTTCAAAGTAAAAAATGTTTTTTGTTATTCCGGAGGAACTGAAGCAACAGCTTTGTTTCCGGTGGTGGCATCAACATTAAAAAATACTGGTTTTGAAATTGAAAGACTGTCAGAAAACGAAAATCCTGTTTACAGTATCAAATATGCAGCAAATGAGCATCCCGTTATCGGGTTTTCGAAAAAACTGGATGATCATTTCAATCCTCAATCAGGGTTTGCAGCTGTGATGACCTGTTCACAGGCCGATGAGGGTTGCCCTTTTGTTTCGGGTGCAGAAAAGAGAATGCCAATCACTTTTGACGACCCAAAAGCCTATGACAATACTCCGTTTCAGGCCGAAAAATACAACGAAAGAAGTGTTCAAATTGCAACTGAAATGTACTACGTATTCTCTAAAATTCAATCATAATGGCATCAAAAAAATTAAGTTTTCTAGACAGAAACCTGACTTTATGGATTTTTGTTGCAATGGCCTTCGGAGTTGGTTTAGGTTATTTTTTTCCGACCTTCCCGGATTTTGTCAATTCATTCAACAGCGGGACAACGAATATTCCCATTGCCATCGGATTGATTTTAATGATGTATCCTCCTTTGGCAAAAGTTAAATATTCGCTGCTGCCTAAGGTTTTTAAAAACACGAAAATACTGTCCATTTCCTTACTTTTAAACTGGGTGGTTGGCCCCATTTTGATGTTTGTTTTGGCCCTAACCTTTTTAAAGGATTATCCGGAATATATGGTGGGGCTCATCTTGATTGGTCTGGCCCGATGTATTGCGATGGTACTGGTTTGGAATGACCTTGCCGACGGCAGCAGCGAATACGGAGCCGGATTGGTGGCACTCAACAGCATTTTTCAGGTTTTTGCCTATAGTTTTTACGCCTGGATCTTTATAACCGTGTTGCCTCCCTATTTTGGGTTTGAAGGCGCCATTGTTGACATTTCAATAAGAACCATTGCCGAGAGTGTTGCCATTTATCTGGGCATCCCCTTTTTAGCTGGAATCCTGAGCCGTTTGATTTTGGTAAAACTAAAAGGTGAAAACTGGTACACTGAGAAGTTTATACCCGCCATTTCGCCTTTAACTCTAATCGCCTTGTTGTTTACCATTGTGGTCATGTTTTCATTGAAGGGGGAACTGATTGTTGAAATTCCCATGGATGTGCTTATCATCGCGATACCCCTTCTTGTTTATTTTACTTTGATGTTTATCATCGGATTTTTTGTGACCAGGGCCGTTGGAGCTGAATACGACAAAACGGCTTCAGTGGCATTTACGGCAGCGGGAAATAATTTTGAGCTGGCTATAGCCGTTGCGATAGCCGTTTTCGGATTGGGTTCAGGGCAGGCATTCGCCGGAGTCATTGGCCCCTTGGTAGAAGTACCCGCGCTGATTTTGCTGGTTAAAGTCTCGTTCTGGCTAAAAAGGAAATATTACTAAATATGCACCTGCAAAGGCATCAAATAATCTATTTTTGATCAGTCTGATCAGATTTTAAATTCTTAAAATTATCGTTTCAGTTGAAGTATATCCTGACGCTGAGCGATTTGGTACACAAGCCATGCCAAAACAGTTGCATTGGTCATCAGGTCCTTCTCGGGTACAGATTCCAAAGCATTCATATTTGTATACGTGATGGTTATTTATCAGATTGCTAAATTTAATGAATTGCCATAACTAGATCAATTATGACCCTGCCACGGCCATTGCCGCTATATAGCCTCCGGTCCAGGCATTTTGAAAGTTAAAACCCCCTGTGACACCGTCAATGTTCAAAATTTCTCCGGCAAAGAACAAATTTGGGTGCAATTTACTCTCAAACCGTTTAAAATCAACCTCTTTTAAATCGACGCCCCCAGCTGTGACAAACTCTTCCTTGAAGGTTGTTTTTCCATGCGACAGCAGGGCTGTATGCGTAATACTTTTTGCTATATTTTCGATTTGTCGGTGCGAAATGTCTGACCAGTTCTGACCTTCCCTGATGTTTGCAGGTTTCAGGAGCTTAACCCACAGCCTTTTAGGAATGTCATGAAAAACAGGCTTGAGATACACCTGTTTTTTAGGAGTGTTTTTTTTCAGTTCAAGAAGTGATTCCAGTACGGTTGAAAAAGGCAGGCCAAGCCAGTTGATGATGACCTCGAACTCATAATTCTTTTTCGCGAGATACAGGGCTCCAAAAGCCGATAGTTTTAGGATTGCAGGACCGCTGAGACCCCAATGCGTGATCAGGACAGGGCCATTGCATTGATACTTGAAACCCTTGATCTGTACAGCAGCATTCGGAACAGATACCCCGGGGATATCACTCAGTACAGCATCCTTTATGTTGAAGGTAAACAATGAAGGAACAGGATCAATGATTTGGTGGCCCAGGCTTTTCAGCAATTGCCAAATCTTGGGGTTTCCACCAGAACATATGAGCAACTTGTCTGCCCCGAAGCTGTCAGTGCCAGTCTTTATTTCAAATCGCCCTTTATTTATATGGATTTCTTGTACATTTTGACCAAGTTTTACCGAAACGCCGGCTTTTTGGGCACTTGTGACAAAGCAGTCAATGATGCTTTGTGATTTGTCAGACTGAGGGAAAACGCGGTTATCATCTTCTATTTTCAACGGGATTCCTCGATTTTCAAACCATTCCATGATATCCCCGGTCATAAATTTATGAAAAGGACCCAGGAGTTCTTTTTTCCCTCGGGGGTAATACTCAATCAGCTCTCTTGGGTCGAAGCAGGCATGCGTTACATTGCACCTGCCGCCTCCTGAAACTTTAACTTTCTGCAGCACCTTATTGCCTTTCTCCAAAATCGTCACACCCATAGCTGGATTGGATTCGGCTATATTGATTGCGGAGAAGAATCCGGCGGCGCCACCTCCGATAATGATTACTTGGGTTGGTCTGTTCATATTGTTTTGATCATCTCATTGTACCTGATTACGGTTTCAAACCCTTTGTTTTTAAAATATGAGGGGGTCGATTCGTCTCCTGTGGCAAGGATGAAATCACCTCCCCAGGCTCCAAGGCTCTTTATTTGCCCGAAAAAATCAGGAAATAATCTGGGTTGAACAGGATCCGTTTCAAGAATTCTGCCCATGATGGATTCGTGTTCCTTCAGCAGTTCGTTAAATTCATTGATATGCCCACAATACAGCAGTTGTTTTGATATTTCAGAAATGGATTCGATCAGCTTCGATTCGTACTTCTTTGTCCTGTAATCCTTAATGCTGTCTCTGCTTATCTGCTTTTTATTGAGGTGAACAAAATAAAGCTGATCCTTGAACGGAGGAGCAAATGCAACAGGTTTGGTCATGGGGACCCCTTTTTCTAAGGAATATAAAATTGCCGAATCGTTTTGAGCACAGGCGATGTCATAGCCACTTCCTCCAAAACTTTCGAAGAGCAAGCGAAAGGCATCCGTAGCCGACCACCGGGCGATATTGTTGATCAAGGTCGAAGAACTGCCCAGGCCCCAGTTTCGTGGAAAATCGAGCTTCATTGTAACTTTATATCCTTGCTCCTGTTCCAGAAAATCAGGATTCATGGATTTGGCTTTTAACAGGATTCTTTTCAGGGTGTGGGCAATATTGATATCGCCTGCCTTATGATTAATGTGGAGGTCAGGAAGGCCAAAATCTGCTTTGAACCATGTTTTCCCGTTATGGTCCAGACTTTCCCAGGCCAAAAATCTTTTTGAATCATCAATGACTTCCATGTTTTGCCCGAAAGAAGTGGGCAGGGCCAGTCCTGTTGCCCCGTCGAGAATCAGGTACTCGGCGCTGAGTAGTAATTTTCCGTTACTATGATATTGATGTATAGCCACTTCAGGGTTCAGATTTAAGATGAAACAGTATCATCAAGCTCTTTGTTGTACAAAGGCAAGATCAAAAATGAAAGCCCGCCAAACAAGAGTACCATGACAGTTTGGGCCGTCCACATGATCCAGCCAAATGCTAGGGCAGGATTTTCATCGATACCGTATAAAGTGAGTGCACTTGCAACAAATACCGGATAAGTTCCCAGGCCTCCATTGGTCAGGGCCATGCTCAAGCCGCCTACAACAAAACCTACAATGATCGCGCTAAAAGGCATGTGTTTTGTTTCGGGAAGGGCAAAAGTCACAACATAAAACATCAACACGTACATGGTCCATATAAACAGGGTATGAAATATAAAGGCCCATTTTTTTTTCATTTTAAAGATGCTCACCACACCTTGAATCAGGCCATAGACAAAATGTTGAATTTTTTTTATAACAGGATTTTCAGATTTCCTGATCAATCTGAAAAACAAAAACCCGATGATGGCAAGAGCGATCAGTACATAAAGGCTGTAATTCGTTCCTGTGCCCTCTTGATCATCAAAAAAGTAAGAGGAAAGCAGTTCCGTTTGAAAAAAGAAGGCAAGCCCGATAATACTTAACAGCATGATCACGTCTGCCACCCGCTCTGAAACAATGGTTCCGAAGGCTTTTTCAAAAGGAACGTGTTCGTATTTCGATATGGCAGTGGCTCTTGCAAACTCACCGGCCCTGGGAACGATCAAATTCACAAGATAAGCCACCAGAACAGCCATGACATTATTGGCAAATTTGGGCCTGTAACCCAAGGGTTCTAGCATGAATTGCCATCTATAGGCCCTTGATAAATGACTGAGTACCCCGAGAAAAAGCGAACAGGCAACCCACCAGTAATTAGCAGTCTTGAAAGAGTTCTGGATCGATTCTATGTCATTTGGTTTCAGTTTTGAAAGTGAATACCAAATTAAAAATACCCCTAAGGCAATGGGGAGTATCGTAAAAGTGATTTTTTTAAAATTGAATTTCAAAAACTAGGTCAATGAATTATCTTTTTCATTCGGGAAAATGATGGCTGGTTTGAAGGCTTTTGCTTCCTCCATATCAAGCATCGCATAGCATATGATAATGATGATATCATCTTTGGCAACTTTTCTTGCCGCAGGACCATTGAGCACAATATCACCGCTTTTTCTATCCCCTCTTATGGCATATGTTATAAATCTTTCACCATTGTTAATATTAACAATAT
>CBDUAP010000107.1:0-10021 GCA_965365165.1 uncultured Flavobacteriaceae bacterium | reverse complement strand
CTGCCAAAACAGATATTTGGAAAATTAAATGGCTTATAGATCAGCGGCATTTGCCCTTTCCATTTATTCCACAGGTCATCATCAATAATCAACCTGGCCATAAAGTCACCTACATTGATACGACTGGTTTTTCCAGGACTAAAGATTGCGCTTCTTATTGGTGAGGGATGAATTTCATAATTAGAAACTTCGTCCTCATCAATTAAATTATCGGGTCTGACTGCCACCCACTCGATGTGAGGATCATTCGGCCCGATATCAGTTCTCAAGAATTCTGCGGCTTTTTCATTGTCAACATGAGGAGGGAGCAACAAACGGAGCAGCCCAATCACAATTTTTTCACCCATTGAAATGGGTTCATCAAGATCGCGATTACGGTTGCCGCTAGTATTCATAAGAACATATTTAACAGGCTTTTCAGGATGGTTTGAATTTATAGCCTTGCATAATCTTTGAGCGGCCTCGGTCACAAGCCTTCTTGGTTGCCCGTAAATGCCTTTCCAGTTCAAATTATGCCCCAGACATGATGCTACAGCCTGACAATTTGAAACATATTCACTCAATTCCATATCTGTCAAATCCAAAAGGCTTGCCTTAATAATTTCCAGGTTTTCATGCTTTTTCCAAGATTCTGGCAACCTGTCAGGAGACCTGACAATAGCTTTGACCACATGTTTCTGTTCTAATAATCCTTCAACCAAAAGTTTTCCTGTTGCCCCGCTTGCTCCTACCACTAAAATTGTCATTATAAATATTTTTCTTGATGATTCAAATAATTTCTCTTCGCATAAGACGAACCCCTTAGTAAAGTGTTACCGATTTTTACTTGGAATATATGCCCCCGAGACCAGTCCAATGAAGGAAGCCATGACATGTATTCCTCCTACAGTAGAATGAACCCAGTTTCCAATTTCTATCATTGCAGTTTATTATTTTCCAGCCATGACTGATGTCTTAATTCATGATTGGCAAGCACCCTCAAGTAATGTCATTTATGATGGGATCACTTGTCAGACCAAATGGCCAATTCATTCCCGGACGTGTCCAGGAAATGAAACCTTCGTCCCCCCGGAAAAGAAAAAATATCTTTTGATATTTTACCACCGGCCTGAATGATCTGGGTTTTTATAAGATCCAGGTTTTTATGGTATAAAACAATAAGTGCCCCGTTGACAATTTCATTTTCGGTTTTTTCAAATCCTCCATATACCCCGCTTTCAGAAAAAGAGCAATAATCAGGTCCGTAGTCCGTAAAAGTCCAGCCAAAACAGTCTGTATAAAACCGTTTTGTTTTTTCAAGGTCTTGCGCCTTGAATTCAATGTAGCTAATGTGGTTATCCTTTATTTCCATTTTTTGATTGGTTTGGTTTTTATTGATGCCGTTCACTTGATTCTTTATCTAATGCCTTAATCCACAAGTTCAATAAATCTATACTTTGAGCTAACTCATATGAGAAAACATTAAGCAGGAATTCTTTTTAAGCACCAACCCTTGCATATTGTTAGCCTATTTTTACATTGCTTTAATTATCTCCTTTTGATTTACGCGTACTTAAGCCAAATGGAACATAAAGAGGACAAAATTTCACGAAACCCGTCAGCAAAAATATGCCGCCTATGACCAATAAAACGATCGCCATTGTGCCTGAAACAAAACCTGTGAAATAAAGTATTCCGATAATTGCAGCGATGATAATTCTTATCGTTCGATCTGCTGATCCCATGTTTTTTTTCATAATTTTAAATTTAGTGATTTATAAGTGTTTTTTTATGTTGTTTCCCTGGGATGGGCCATTTCAATCATTATGTATTTTATTGTATTTCTTCATGATATCAATAATTTTTTCAACGGGTAATGACTTTGCTTGGTGGCCTTTTCTTCCAACCATGGATTCCGCGGCAAAAAGCGAATTTAAAATCGCTTCTTCCGTGGCTTCTATTGTTGCCAGGAACAATGGTGAAATAGCATCATTTCTCAAAACTTTACCCGTGTTGAACAAAGAGTTACTTGAATATGAAATTAAATTTTCTTTTGCCGTGGAAACCGCTATAACATAATCCCCGCTGCCATTTGATGCAATCCCGCCGGTCTTCGCCAATCCCATCATGGCCCGTTTTCCAAGTCTTTCCAGATTCCTGGCATCCAATGGGGCATCTGTCATAACAACCATCATGCATGACCCGTCAACATCATATTTGAAATGCCTGGGATAATTATCCAGTTCTTTGGCAATGGGAACCCCGTTAATCTCTAATACACCCCCAAAATTGGACTGAACCAAAACACCCACCGTATACCCACCTAAAGATTCGGGAAGAATTCTGGAGGAAGTTCCGATCCCACCTTTATACTGAAAACAAATTGTACCCGTTCCTGCTCCTACATTTCCTTCTTCAACAGGACCCTCTTTGGCATTTTTTATCGCATTTAATACGTGTTCCTCTGTAACGTGTCTACCCCTGATATCATTGAGCCAACCGTCGTTGGTTTCCCCTACAACGGCATTGACAGAATGGATATTTATATTTTCCGTTTGGTTCAGGGCATGACTAATTAATGCATTACAGGCAACGGGAACATTCAGCGTATTTGTCAATATTATGGGGGTTTCAATATTTCCAAGTTCCCTGACCTGGCTATATCCGGCTAATTTTCCAAAACCATTGCCCAAATATATGGCCGCAGGGACTTTCATCTGAAAAATATTTCCGGCATGGGGTAAGATCGCAGTAACCCCTGTTCTGATGCTATCACCTATGATCAGGGTGGTATGACCTACCCTGACTCCCTTGACATCCGTAATCGCATTATTTTTTCCTGTTTTCAGGATACCAATCTCAATTCCATGATCCCTGGCCCTGTTATTTTGCGAAAAGGAAAAAGAAGAAACAAACAGAAAAATTATCAAAAGGATTCTAAATAGGATCATCTTTCTTTATATCATTGCTAAGAACATCTGGAGAAAATGAATTTTATTGGGACAAAACGTTAATTCACCTAATTAGTTCATGTTCCGGATCAAATGCTCTTCTGGATTAGTTTAAAACCAAATATCAGAAATTATTTTGTGAATTCAACGGGTTCAGTCATTTAATCGATGATCTTCTTGACCAATACTTCCTGGGCATAAGACTTTTTTTAAAAAAAGTATTGATCAACTCATGAACGGCCCAGCGTTTCTATCAACTCTTTACAACCCCCGTTTTTTAGGAATGAAGTATGCTCCTGGACAGAATGGAAACGCCGCCCGGTGATATCTCTGCATAAGATCTTTCCATCTCTGTTTCTAAAAAACGAATTCATCAGCTCTTTTGCTTTTGGATCATGAGTCACCCTCCCTTTGGTATTCTCCTGGCACCAGCGATAGGCATTCATCCAAACAGCTGCCGCAAGCGCTCCGCATGCACCTCCACTGAGACCCAGACCTCCTGCAAAACCTGCCACCATCACCATTTGTTCTTCAGTAGCTCCCATTTTTTTCGCTACTTCTGACGAACAGCTCAAACACCTTTTAAAATCATGGGGTTTGGCCGCCAGGCCTTTCATTGCTTTTGAGATCGCCTCAGGGGCCCATAGTTCAGCAAGTTCGAAGCAATGCAGAAATCTTCCTGACAAGGTGTACTTAGCAAAGCTGAGCTTACTTGAAAAATCACAATGTGTAATTTCCCGGCACTGCGATGTATTTTCCCGCTCAACAAAAGAATGCATCACAAATTTGGTAGCCTCTATTGAAAGGGTGCAGGCCTGTGACAAATGATTGCATCTCCTGTAAGCTTCTGCCCCAACAGCCAGTGAAGTTCCCCAGAGCATTCCACACTCATATCCTTTATTCATCAAACCGCCGGCAAGTGTATCCGATGCATGCTCTTCCACCTCCTTTAAATGTCCAAAGTGCCGGTTCAGCAAGTAAAAAAAAGTTCGGGAACAGGTCCCCATTTTTCTAAAAACTTTTTTGGCATCGTAGGGATATGGATTTTGAGCCGTTTTATTTGTGTCCATGATAATAAAATATTTGATCCTAAGAACCAAATGAAATTATCAAATCAAGACTTCAAATGCAATGACAAGGATCAATTCAAGTCATTTTTTATTAAAAAAATCACAAAAAAAGCACTGTCAAACAGTGCCTTTATTTCAATAAATAAAATGTTTCTTTATAAAAAATTCACCTCGCCACTTGATACATCATACATAGCCCCTATGATTTCTATGTCTCCGACGGATTCCATTTCGGACAGCACTTCACTCCCCTTTCGGATGGCTTCAATGGTCAGTTCAACATTTTTCCGGGCAACCTCATTCACAAAATTTAAATTTCCGGAAGTTCTTTCTGAGGCTACCTCGGGTTCTTTTACTGCCTCGACTGCGGGTTTTATTTTATCAAGCATTCCTGTAAGATTCCCTAATTCTGCACCGTCACAGGCTCCTTTTACTGCGCCACAAGAAGTGTGACCCAATACAAGAACCACTTTTGAGCCAGCCAGTTTACACGCAAACTCCATGCTTCCGAGGATGTCATCATTCACAAAGTTTCCGGCAATCCGAATACTAAAAAGATCTCCTATACCTTGATCAAATACTGTTTCGACCGGTACCCTTGAATCAATGCAGCTTAATACTGCCGCAAATGGAAACTGCCCCTGACTGGTTTCATTGACCTGCTGCTGTAAGTTTCTATTTAATTTTTGATTAGATACAAACCGTTTGTTTCCTTCTTTAAGCATGGATATAATTTGCTGATGCGAAAGTGCCAGCTGTGTTTCACGTGATATTGTTTTCATTTGTTAAAATTTTAAAGATTGAAATGCTTTATGGTATCAGCCCGCTTTCTTTGGACTATTAAAAAATTTAAAATAGCTCTCCGGATTGACCACGACACCCTTTTGAGAAACAAGTTTGATGGTTATATTCCGCTCTTCTGCCTTATGTATGAAATCATCAAGTATTTCGATAATGTCATTATCGAGATACTTGGTTTTGGTCACATCCAACTCTAAATACGAATCCTCAGGTAATCTGTCAAGTTCTTTTAAAATAGCTCCCTTGTTAAAAAAAGTAACTTCTTCTGCCAGGGTCATTTTTATCCTTCCATCGTCAACATCCTCTCCTTCTTTGTGCAGAAAATGAGAATTCTGGTAACTTTTGAAAAGGATTACGATAATCCCGACCAAAAGACCAAGGCCTATACCTACCAACAGATCCGTAAAAATAATACCCAAAACAGTTACGATAAATGGAACGAATTGCTTCCATCCCAGTTCATACATAGACTTGAACAATCCCGGCTTGGCAAGCTTAAAGCCAACAATCAGTAAAATGGCCGCGAGTACAGACAGCGGGATCATGTTCAGTAAATTTGGAATCAGTATAACGGATACCAGCAGAAACAAACCATGCATAATGGCCGACAATTTACTTCTTCCGCCAGATTGAATATTGGCAGAGCTCCTGACAATTACCTGAGTAACAGGCAATCCCCCTATAAGTCCAGAAATAATGTTACCGGTACCCTGAGCCAGTAATTCCCTGTTCGTGGGTGTCACGTTTTTGTGAGGATCAAGTTTATCTGTAGCCTCAACACACAACAAGGTTTCCAAACTGGCTACTAAAGCAATCGTAAAAGCCACCACCCATACTTCTGTGTTGGCTAGCGCAGCAAAATTTGGAAAACTGAATTGAGACAGAAAAGACGAAAGGTCATTCGGAACCGGAACACTCACTAAATGTGACGCCCCTATTTCCAAGGTCTCGTTAGACCGCGTGAGATTGAAAAATAAAATTCCGGCAAGCACAGCCACCAGGGGTCCCTGAATTACCTGAAAGAATTTGGCTTTTTTAGCCAGTACTTTTTCCCATAACAATAAAATGGTCAAACCGATGATACCAATCAGTGCTGATCCGGGTTGAATATAATTGATAGAATTAAAAATTTCTGAAAATGTGTTTTGTCCATCCACCTGTAAAAAAGCGAAATCACCTTCAGGATCTGCATCATAACCGAAGAAATGAGGAATTTGCTTTAAAATGATAATGATTCCAATTCCTGTAAGCATCCCTTTGATTACCGAGGAAGGAAAATAATAGCCAATAACTCCTGCACGAAGCAAGCCAAAGATCAACTGAATGATTCCTCCAAGAACTACGGCTACTAAAAAGTTCTCAAAGCCACCCAGTGTAGCGATAGAGGTCAACACTATCGCAGCCAATCCTGCTGCCGGACCGCTCACACCAATATTAGACCCGCTTAAGGCACCGACAACCACTCCCCCGACAATTCCAGCAATAAGTCCGGAAAAAAGAGGGGCTCCACTAGCAAGTGCAATCCCAAGACACAGCGGCAATGCCACAAAGAACACCACAATACTGGCAGGGAAATCACTTTTAAATTCACTAAAAAATCCTTTTGCTTTCATTCTTGTTTAAGTTTTGTTCGAGCAAATATAAAGAAAAATTAATTATAATAGTAATACTATTATTTAAAAAAGTTTAATTATATTAAAAAATTGTAAATCTTTTAATAATAATTATTTAACTTTGAATATCAAAAAAAAATAAACCATTAAAAATGGCAGTTAATATCCATTTTACGCTTAACCCGGGATTATATCTTAAGGATCCACAGCAATCAGTACTGGGCAAACGAATTATCAAGCACAGCATCCTATTGATAGACGAGATTGGTTTTGAGCAGTTCAACTTTAAAAAGCTGGCTGAAGCTATGAAATCTACAGAAGCTTCCGTATACCGCTATTTTGAAAACAAACACCTCCTGCTCATCTATTTGGTTTCATGGTACTGGGAATGGCTAAATTACCTGATACGGGTCAAAACCTTTAACATCGACAACCCCAGACAGAAACTGGAGATCATCATCCATACTTTTGTTTCAGTAAGCGAAGAGAATCCTGCCATAGACTATGTTAACGAATCTTCATTGCACAAGCTTGTCATCGCTGAAGGCACCAAGGCTTATCATACAAAAGGTGTGGATGAAGAAAACAGCAAAGGTTTTTTTCTGACTTACAAGGAAATGGTAAATTCCGTGGCCCAGGTAATTCTTGAGATCAAACCTGAATTCCCTTACCCCTTTGCCCTTGCCAGCAACCTTTTCGAAATGACCAATAACCATTTTTATTTTTCAGATCATTTACCACGACTCACTGACATTGAAATAAAACTGGGTCAGAGTGAAGAGCTGGAAAAAATGCTGAACTATTTTGTAAACAAACTACTCAGCTAATTTTCGAACTTGTTTAAGACTGCTGCTTCCTTGTTCTAAGAAGAAAAATACCCCTTCGCGCAGAATTCAAGAATTCAACAATAATTTTATCTCTCTTCTTGTCGGTTTTTGTATTGATGAACTACTTTTTATCAGGAAGTGCAATAATCATTGTAATATTTTTTAATATTGCAATGACCAAAACACATGATGAAATTAATAAATACCCGTCTAAAATACAATACGCACCAAAAAATTTTGGTTGCCGTTGACTGCATTATTTTTGGATTTGATTCTAGAAAGTTGAAATTACTGCTGTTCAAAAGAAAAGTGGAACCTTTAAAAGGTTCATGGTCTTTGATTGGTGCCTTTTTACAAAATGATTTGTCGATTGAAGAGGGAGCCAAACAAATTTTACTTGAATCCACGGGGTTGAGAGATATCTATATGGAACAGCTCAAAACTTACGGTGACCTTGATCGTGACCCGGTCCAAAGAGTTATATCTGTGGGCTTTTATGCTGTGATCCGCATTGACGAAGTCAGCAACAAAGAAGTGGAGCAATACGATGCCAGGTGGTTCGATATCGAGGATATTCCTGAGCTCATTCTGGACCACGGCACCATGATAAAGGACGCCATAAATGCTTTAAGAATCAAAGCAAGGCATGAACCCATAGGTTTCAGTCTGTTGCCGGAATATTTTACCCTGCAACAGCTCCAGGCCTTGTATGAAAGTATTTATCAAACCAAAAGGGATTCCAGAAATTTCAGAAAAAAAGTTCTTTCCCTTGATATTCTTACCAAAACAGATAAGAAAGACAAGAGTGGTTCAAAAAAAGGCGCTTTTTTGTATACCTTTAAATCGGAAGAAGAATACAAGAAGGACAAACATGATTTCTTCTTTGATTTTTAAAATAATTCTTTCTCATATTTATTAAATGTAATTTGTACATTTAATAAATTAATGTACTTTTAGCCTTTCAATGCTTTTAAATGCATTGATAGATCAAATTGCTTATATGAACGCGCAAGACATAAAATCCTTCTTTAAAAAAAAATACAACAGTCAGCCCCTCATGATATTTTCTCCGGGACGCCTGAACCTCATCGGTGAGCACACAGATTACAACGAAGGTTTTGTATTTCCGGCAGCCATTGATAAAGGCATTTATGCTGCCTTCCAAAAGAGCGGAACCCCGACTAGCACCATTCATGCTCTGGACCTGGATGAGACGATGGAATTTTCACTGGAACAGGTCAAGCCTATTACCGGTGGAGGCTGGGAAAATTATATCCTCGGTGTTGTATCCGAGATTCAAAAAAAGACCAAAAGCCTGGTTCCCTTCAATTTGGTCTTTGGAGGAGATGTGCCACTCGGGGCAGGCCTTTCGTCTTCGGCGGCATTGGAAAATGCCATTGTGTATGGCCTCAATGAATTAATGGATCTTGGTTTTACAAAAAATGAAATGATCCTGATCTCCCAAAAAGCCGAACATAATTTTGTAGGGGTCAAATGTGGCATTATGGACCAGTTCGCCAGCATGTTTGGTGAAAAGAACAAAGCCTTGTTACTCGATTGCAGGAAAATTACTGCAGAACCATTTACCATAGACCTGCACGATCACCAAATTTTGCTAGTCAATACCAACGTAAAACACAGTTTGTCTGACAGTGCTTACAACAAAAGGAGGGAAGTTTGTGAAAAAGTTGCATCTTTATTAAAAGTAAAAGCTCTCAGAGATGTGAGTATAAGCGACTTGAACACCATTAAAGATAAAATATCCGAGGAGGCCTATCAAATGGCTTTATACGTCATTGAAGAAAATAAAAGGGTTCTCAAGGCCGGTCAGGCCATCAAAAAAAATGATATTGGCGAATTAGGTCTTTTGTTGTACCAGTCACATGAAGGGCTACAGTATCAATACAAGGTGAGTTGCGATGAGCTCGACTTTTTAGTCAAAGAGGCCAGATCCAATTCCAAAGTCAAAGGGGCACGAATGATGGGAGGCGGATTTGGAGGTTGCACCATCAATATCGTTCAAAAAGAGGAAGTTGCATCCTTTACTGAACAAGTAACAAAAGCCTATCGCAAGAAATTCAATTTTGAATGCAGTGTTTACAAGGTTGAGCTCTATGATGGAACAGGAAAATACGGCTCATGAAATATCATTCCGAGAAATAAAAATGATCAAACAAGTCTTATAAATCATAGATTATGAATGCAAATTTTGAATTACTGGATTATTTAATATTCATAGGCTATGCTGCCCTGATACTAGGCGTTGGGCTCTGGGTATCAAGAGATAAAAAAGGGCATGAAAAAGATGCTGAAGATTACTTTCTCGCTGGTAAATCTTTACCCTGGTGGGCTATCGGGGCCTCTCTTATTGCCGCCAATATTTCTGCCGAGCAATTCATCGGGATGTCCGGTTCAGGATTTGCATTAGGGCTTGCCATTGCCTCCTATGAATGGATGGCGGCCATTACACTGATCATTGTAGGTAAGTATTTTTTGCCCATTTTTATAGAGAAGGGCCTTTACACCATCCCCGAATTTGTAGAGAAACGTTATTCCACAAATCTCAAAACCATCTTAGCGGTATTCTGGATTGCCTTGTATGTGTTTGTGAACCTGGCCTCTGTCCTTTATTTAGGTGCATTGGCTCTTGAGACCATCATGGGTATTCCCATGATCTACGGCGTGATGGGGCTCGCACTTTTTGCAGCGGCTTATTCCTTATACGGAGGATTATCCGCTGTAGCCTGGACCGACGTGATACAGGTCGTCTTTTTAGTCCT
>CBDUAP010000106.1:0-10042 GCA_965365165.1 uncultured Flavobacteriaceae bacterium | reverse complement strand
TCCTAAACTTGTTAAAATGGAGTTTACAAAACCGTAACCGATGTAGGCTTTTTTTATATATACATTATGATAGCAACAACAATTAGTATAGCCATAGTAGCCTTGATTCTTGGGTATTTTATTGCCAAGGTCCTTGAAAAAAAGAAAGCTTCATCAACGCTTAAAAACGTTAGAGAACAAGCAGCAACAATTTTAAAGGAAGCAAAAATAGAGGCGGAAGGAATCAAAAAAGATAAGATTTTACAGGCCAAGGAAAAATTCATTGAACTGAAGTCGGAACATGAAAAGGTCATTATTTCAAGGGATAAAAAGATCAACGAGGCAGAGAAAAGAATCAGAGACAAAGAATCAAAGGTTTCACAGGAACTCGATAAAAACAAAAAAATAAATAACAATTTAGAGGATAAGCACAAGCAACTTCAAAATCGCCTTGAGCATATTGAAAAGAAAAAGACTGAGGTTGATAAATTGCATAAAAGACAGGTTGAGCAATTGGAAACCCTTTCAGGTTTGTCTGCTGCTGATGCCAAAAAAGAATTGTTATCAACGCTGAAGGAAGAGGCGAGAAGCGACGCGATGTCTTTTATGCAAACCACCCTGGAGGAAGCAAAGATGGGAGCTCAGCAAGAGGCTAAAAAAATAATCCTGAATACCATTCAACGAATCGGAGTAGAACAAACCATTGACAACTGTGTTTCTGTCTTCAATCTAGAAAATGACGATGTCAAGGGTAGGATTATAGGTCGTGAAGGAAGAAATATACGCGCAATTGAATCAACCACAGGAGTAGAGATTATCGTAGACGACACACCTGAAGCGATCATACTTTCCTGTTTTGATCCTGTTAGAAGAGAAATTGCAAGATTATCCTTGCACAAACTCGTCACAGACGGCAGAATACATCCTGCACGAATTGAAGAAGTGGTCGCTAAGACTGCGAAAGAGATCAATGAAGAAATTGTTGAAGTAGGGAAAAGAACGGTTATCGACCTGGGAATTCACGGATTGCATCCTGAGCTCATCAAGACCGTCGGAAGGATGAAATACAGATCATCTTACGGTCAAAACTTATTGCAGCATTCAAGAGAGGTAGCGAATCTCTGTGCTATAATGGCGGCTGAGCTGGGCTTGAATGCAAAAGTTGCCAAACGAGCCGGTTTACTTCACGATATAGGTAAGGTACCTGATACAGATTCTGAATTGCCACATGCCATATTAGGTATGCAGTGGGCTGAAAAATACAATGAGAAACCTGATGTATCCAACGCAATTGGAGCCCATCATGATGAAGTTGAAATGAAATCGCTTTATGCGCCTATTGTTCAGGTTTGCGATGCCATTTCAGGGGCAAGACCGGGTGCCCGAAGACAGGTTGTGGATTCTTATATCCAGCGCTTAAAGGAACTTGAAGACCTCGCTTTTGCTTTTAACGGGGTTCAAAAGGCTTATGCCATCCAGGCAGGTCGTGAGCTTAGGGTGATCGTTGAAAGCGAAAAGATTGACGATACAAAAGCGGCAGAATTGTCATTTAACATTACTCAAAAGATTCAGAATGACATGACTTATCCAGGTCAGGTAAAAGTGACCGTGATCAGGGAAACCAGGGTGGTTAATATTGCGAAGTAAGTCGGGTTGCGAAAAGATAAAATCTTTAACGCTTTTTGAATTTGGTATTGATATAATCGTTGATCTCTGCGATGGATTCTATTTCATGAGATGAATTTCCGCTTCTGACGAAGAATTTTTCTTCTGTTTGACCATTTTTATTTTTGAACTTCAGGTAAAGGGGCTCATTAGCCGGGAGGACTTTTATTTTACAAACCGTTTTTTCATCCCCGATAGTTTCAAATTGCGTCCGTATGAATTTGCTCACGTATTTAACGCCCATCATTTTGTGCATCAGGTTTCTAAGATGTACTTCATAATAGTCAGCATCCGATTTTTTCAAGGTTTTAAAATCTTTTTCAAGGCCAAGGATGTTTTTATCATCGTCAATACCAATCATAAGAATACCGCCGTCTGTATTGCCGAATGCGGCAATAGTTTTCATGATAATTTTTTCAAGCTCTGGGTTAACCTTTTCCTGTCTGTAGTCCCATCTCAGAGATGATTTGAATTCCAAATACCTGTTTTCATCATCTTCAAGGATCTTTTTGACCGATGGAATTTCCATTTTGTTGGGTTTGTAAAAAAAGCGATTTCTTACAGAAAGTAATAAAACACCTATGAAAATAAGGGTCAGGGCGATCCAAGAAAGATACCCTTTTAAAAAATGATCAGCGCCCGTTTTTAGTTGACTGTCCGGTATGGTAAAAAGGAAATATCGGATTCCGGCATCTTCCGAAATTTTTTTAAAAGAATTCCAGTAAATTTCATCTTTGTATCTGAATTTAAAATTACCTTGTTCTTTTCCCCTAAACTTCGAAAAATGACTGGAAATATTTATTTCCAAACTGTCATTTTCTTCTGAACTCATCTTAATGCCATCAGCACTTACAATTTTAGGCCCGTTAAACAACAATTCTTTTCCATCAAGATTGGTAATAGATAGCCTTGGCTGCGCTTTAAGCGAAGCAATATTGAATTCGGATAGCAAAAGCTCCCGAGAATATTCGAGAATGATCACATGACTGGCATTATCATTGGTATAGGAATAGCCGATATAAAAGAAATCCTGGTCATTTTTGGGATTTATTCGGGAGTCTGCTCTTAAATTCCATTTTATCTGATCATTTTCGCTCAGGAGATCACTAATCCATTCCGCATTACTATTTGATTCCTCAAAACTTTCATACCAGCTGCTGACCAGTTTGTCTTTTTCAAATCGCTGCCATTCTACTACATCCAGCTCCGGGGAATTATCGACCGCATATATAAAACTTGCATTCTCTTTTCTCGCCAAAATTTTATGGTCATCACGGAAAATTCCGATGGAGGTAAGGGCTTTGCTTTTTTTCAGTTGATCGAAACAATAATCTCTTGACATTATTGTATCCTGAACATTAAGCGAATCGCTGAAGTGTATTTTGAGGTTGTAAATGTTTTGCTTTACCTGATCCGTAAAATTTTCAAAGGAATGTTCAAACTGATCGGCTTTTTCTGCAAATGCTGTTTCGGCGTATGCTGAAGCAGTTGTATTAATAAAGTTATATATAAATATCAGGATGCCTGCACTTATCAATACAAGGGACAAAACATATTTTCTCATTTCATATTTTTTAAAAGTGCCTTAACATTCAGCTGAAAATGCCTTTCAAAAATACATTATAATCTAAATTCAGCATATGATACCTTGAGATTTATTTAAAGGCAAGAAACTTTTTAAAGCAAGAACCTGTAATTGACCGATACTAAAAACGACTTGCGGTTTCCTATCAATCCGCCTTCGGTTCTAAACATCCACCTTTTGTTGATTTGGTATTGCGCACCGATGACCCCGTTCCATTTGTCCTGAACCTGTTTGTCCATACCGTATCTCACAATGGAATCGCCATCTGCAGCGTCAATTCTTTCCACAATGGGTGTAAGAACCTGATCGGCAATTATTTTTTGCCCAATTGTGGCTTCATTGTTATACCAGTCATAATAATTATTCACCAATTCATCTCTGCGATCCCAGGTTTCAGGCGGCAGGGCGTCAATGAGTTTAATTTCTCCTTTGGTTTCAGAACTCATTTTCATTCTCATTCCTCCTGCCCAAAAGGCAATATTACTTTCCGGTTTATTTTTGAAATTAAAAGTATGACCAAACCTGATTCCCAATACATTGACCATAACCGCTTTATCCAGTAATTCAGGTTTGCTCCATGTCCAATTGGCATCAACTGAAAACCATACAGGACCTATGCCTCCTGCACCCATAACACCAAAGCCCGCCGTTCTTATGCTCTGATCTACTTCTGACATCAACGTAATGGGAGCAGTAAGGTTAACCTCAGTTTGCGATTGTCCTCCTCCAAATATGGCATACACGTTGAGAAAGGGCAATATCCATAAGTCCGGCCTAACATTATACCCATAAGATGTATTGGAATTTTCACCAAACTGTATAAAATCAACCGGCGTAAGCGGAATATCGAGGTTATCCGTTTTAAGGCCCAGTTGCATATTATCAATGATTAAATTTTGCTCCATCCAAATGTAGTTGCCCATGATTCCAACAGGATACGGGATGTCAAACCCCTTTTTATAGGCGCCTTTGCCCAAAATAGGAAAGATGTAATCGTAATCAATCTCTTTTAAACTATCCCGGTAAACCTCGTGTTTTGATTTTATTTTGGTAGTGGTGTATTGAGCCCTAAGAACAGAACTGAATGATAGAATAAAAATTAAAAAAATAAAATGGTATTTATGACTGATCATAAAAAGGCAGTTATAGAGGTTTTTTATTTTCTTTTTTGTCATTTTTTAACGCTTTCTTTTCTTCCTTCTTTTTTGCCTTTTTCTCTGCCTTTTGGTTCTTGAGTTTTTTAATCTCCTCCTTTTTTACGTCACTCAGGCCTATTGGAACATTTAATTTTAAGAACAAAGAACTATTATTGGTGCCTGATCGATCTTTGTAGACGTCAAAAAATCCGTAATAATAACGTACCCCTATAGTCCATCCAAGCCCTTTTAATAACCTGTAGCCAGCTCCTGCGGCCAAGCCCATGTCAAACCTGTTGATCATATCACGGTTCTCCTCACTGGCATTAATTTCAATGCCATCTATTTTAGAATGGAATTTGATATGAGCCTTATAAGCCAAACCGAACTGAGGGCCAATTTCGGCGTACATATGGTTGTCAAATTTATATCTTGCCAGGGCCGGAACCAAAAAATAACTTATTGACTGGTTGTACTCTCCCTCTTCATCATGAATGGTCGCTCCCAGGAAATCAAGGTCGCTCTCTGTTAAATCATCTAATCCCAATTCGGATTTTACCAAAACACCGGTATTTAAATACCATTGTTCCTTCATTTTAATATCAAAATAAAATCCCAGGTTCCATTTCCTGTAATAACCATTTGATTCCATTCCGCTCAGGGTTGCATAATTCACCCCACCGTCCAATCCAAATTCGATTTTACCGGTATTCAGGCTCTTTCCCAAAAGCAAGGCGATCAGCACCTGTGATTGCATGGATACGCTGACCAAAAGGAAAAAGATCAACAGAAATTTATTTCTCATAATATCTTATTTGGCAGTATAGCCCTTTCCTTCCATACAGACTGTGAAAGCTTTATTATAATCATCGGCGGCTGCTTTGGTTTTCTGAGCAGCGGCTTGATCATTGGCTTGTTGTTGCCTTTGGTCGCCAACGACTTTGGACCTTCTTCCCCTGACGCCTCCCACAATGGCTCCGATAGCTGCACCTTGTCCTGCATCTCCGGCAATGGCTCCAATAGCTGCACCACCTGCGGCACCCAACGCGGCACCTCCTACGGCTGAACCATCAGCTGATCGATCCACTTCAGCGCCTTGGTATACAGTGGGATTCATAGGGTCATAACCCGACCGCTCTTTTGCCCATTTAAAGCAAGCCATTTCATCGGCCTCCTGAGTTGCCGCATCCTGGTTGTTGGCAGGGAAAACATAAAGCCCAAGACTACTGGAGATTCCCTGTGCTTTAAGTCCTGAAAATCCAATTAGAAAAACAGATAGAAGAATTGTATATCTCAGTATTTTGTTCATGATTGAAGTATTTTTAAATTAAAGATCATTTGGGTTGATAAAAACATAGCCAAGTTGCTCAAGTACGTCGGCTTCATTATAAAAAGTATAACTTTTAACGATTTTATTATTCTCAATTTTGTAAATGGTATTGGCCCATATGGTCACCTTTTTCTCATCTTCTTTGAATACAATGTTCAATTCTGCCCAATTTGAAACCCATTCTCCGGCATTAGGGCCTTCCGAAATAAAGTTTGCCAGGTTTCTGGATTTATTATAAGTCACACTCTTGTAGAGGTTCTCAATATTATTTTTCCAGTTGGCGATAGCAAGTTCCTTTCCAATGGAATCTGTGTGTGAAGGTCCGTATCCCATGTAATTATCGTCCAGTGCATTCTCCATAAAAGAATAATCTAAATTTTCTACGGCGTCTACGTATTTTTCAACAAGTGCAAGGTTTGCTTCAGATTTATCATTCTGAACTGAACAACTGGCGGCAACAACAATGATGACAAGAATAAAGAATAATTTCTTCATAATTAAGAATTTGATTTATAGAATATAAATCTACAAAATTCTATTTCTTTATTTTCATATATCGTACAATTTATAATACGATTTAGCCCGTTCAGGAAGTTTTAGGTGACAGTCAAAACCTTAAAGCATCAGATGTAGCGGGTATGTAAATTAATGCAATGCGTATAATCTAAGGAAGCCAAAAGCTTATTCTGCTAGTATTTAAAAAATAAAAGGAATGTAGTTTTGTGATTTATTTGCCTTTTCCAAATTTCCAATATACGCTTAACAAGAATTGCATATTGTCTGTATCCACCTTTACATTTTCAATTTCTTCAAGGTCGATACCATCAACTTGATATAGCGCTTCAGTACCCAAAAGTCCGGCTTCCCATCTGATATCGGCTCCAAATCTGCCAAAATTTAATCCAAAACCGACTTGTGCAGCCACGTTGAAATCATCATAACTGATATTTTTAATTTTGGTGACATTATCGGAAGCGGATAAATCAGTGTTGAGCACATACTGAAAATTTGGCCCTAGAAAGAACCTTCCTATCTTAAAAACCCTGAACCCCAGTAAAACAGGAATATCAATGCGGTCCATTTTTAGCTTGGCTTCATCACTCTCAATGGCATAGCTGCTTTCTGTATGGGTATAAAGCAATTCAGGTCTGATATACATAAAAAGGGGCAATTTAATTTCGGCAAGTAAACCAAAATGATAGCCTAATTCCTGACTGGATGAAAACGGATCAGAAGCAATTTCTTCTGATAATACAACGAGATCCCCATTGGCATTATAATTCATGCCAGCTTTGACTCCCCAATTTAAGAATTGTGCATTCGCGGTGTATACGGTTGCAAAAAACACAAGGGTTAGGACTAAGTTTTTCATCGGAGTCTATATTTAACCTTAAAGTAAAGTTTATTTTCTATCCATAACTTTTTTTACGGCAGCAACGATGGCTTTGTCGTTCAAGGCATATTTTTCCATCAACTGTGCCGGTGTGCCTGATTCTCCAAATACATCGTTGACGGCTACAAATTCTTGCGGAGCAGGATATTTAAGAGACAAGGTGCGGGCAACACTTTCGCCCAGACCTCCCATGATATTGTGTTCTTCGGCGGTAACCACACAATTTGTTTTTGCTACTGAAGATAAAATGGCTTCTTCATCTAATGGCTTGATTGTATGAATATTAATAACTTCAGCACTGATCCCGATGGCCTCAAGGGCTTCAGAAGCCTGAAGGGCTTCCCAAACCAAATGACCGGTCGCGATAATGGTTACGTCCTTGCCCTCTGTAAGTTTAATGGCTTTCCCGATCTCAAATTTTTCATTTTCAGGCATGAATACAGGAACTGCAGGACGTCCAAATCTTAAATAGACAGGACCATGATAGTCTGCAATGGCCATTGTTGCCGCTTTGGTCTGATTGTAGTCACATGGATTGATTACGACCATGCCCGGAAGCATTTTCATCATACCAATATCTTCAAGAGATTGGTGCGTGGCTCCGTCTTCACCCAATGTAAGACCGGCATGCGAAGCACATATTTTTACATTTTTTCCCGAATAGGCAATTGATTGCCTGATCTGGTCATATACACGAGCTGTGGAAAAATTGGCAAATGTACCGGTAAATGGAATTTTACCTCCTATGGTGAGTCCGGCCGCGATACCCATCATGTTGGCCTCTGCGACTCCGGTTTGAAAAAATCTTTCAGGATTTTCCTTGATGAATTGATCCATTTTCAATGATCCGACAAGATCTGCACAAAGCGCGACCACATTTTCATTGGTCCTTCCTAATTCGGTTAGCCCTGCACCAAAACCAGAGCGTGTGTCAATTTTTTTAGAGTAAGTGTATTTTTTCATTATAATTTTGGAGATATCAGTTTTCAGTCAAAGGGCAAAAATAGGAATTTAAATTTGTTTATAAATGTTATTTCTATCGATTATTGGTGAATTGGATTTTGGTCATTAATTCGTAGAATTTTTGTACCGGAAAACCCATGACGTTGAAATAACTTCCCTCAATTCTTTTGATCCCGATATAGCCTATCCATTCCTGAATGCCATAACTGCCGGCTTTGTCAAAAGGTTTAAAATGTTCAATATAATAATCGATTTCCTTATCCTCCAGGTTTTTGAAAGTTACAAGGGTTGTTTCATTAATAATGTGTGATTCTTTTTTGGTGGTGATCGCAACAGAACTGATGACTTCATGTGATTTTCCTGAAAGGGCATTCAGCATTTTTCTCGCATCCTCATTGTTTTTAGGCTTGCCCAGCGCTTCGTTCTTGAGCCATACAATAGTATCAGAAGTAATCAGGATATCCTTGTCTGTCAATTCATCTAAAAACGGTTTGGCTTTAAGTTGGGCTAGATAATCAGATATCTGTTTTCCTTTAAGGTTTTTCGGATAGTGTTCATCAACTTCTTTCAGCCGTATTTCGAATTCAAGGCCTAATTCTTCCAGAAAATATTTTCTTCTGGGTGAGGCTGAGCCCAAAATGATATGTTTGTCTTTAAATAGATTTGATAACATGGCTTAAATAAAAATCATACTCAGGATTCCTGTAAACATGATGATTTTTAAAAGTGCACTCATGCTTTTGAATTGCTTTTTCGAATTTGCTTTTGTGATGGCGTAAATAAAATACAACAAGGGTAATGCAACGGCTAATGATATGTAGATCGACAAATACAGATTCTGGTCCAAAAGAAAATATATAAAATATAACACTGCCATTAAAGCAGGTATTGAGATTGAGATCAGCGTTGTTTTTGTTTTTTTTATACCCAAGACAACAGGTAAGGATCGTGCACCCATGGCTTTGTCACCTTCCAGGTCTTCAACATCTTTGACAATTTCCCTTAAAAGCGTCAAGGTAAAACCAAAGGCTGCAAACATTATCAGGATTCTGATAATCAACATATGGTCATCCAGATTGTAATAAGTTGTGGTTGGCATCAGATCAAATACAAGGACCAGAAGAATACTCAGTAAAACGATCAGGGAAATGATGACATTTCCAATCAAAAATTTGACCTTCAGGTATTTTGCATATTGGTACAAAAGGAGGGAGGTAAGGACGTAAATAAAAAAATAGGAGGTGTGTCCAATATAATAGGAGAGATACATCCCAAGCAGAAGACCGGCAGAATTGAAACCTATAAACAGGTACTGTGCCGTTATTCTTGCTATTTTTCTGTCTACGAACAATTGATCCGGCTTATTGATGATATCAGCCTTTATATCATTGATGTCATTGATAATATATCCTGCTATGGCAATGCAAACTGTTGATAAGGTTAGCAGGGCAAAATGGAGGTCGTCCATGGATACCATCAAGTCATACTTTTCAAACAAGACATATTTAAAAAGGTATTGAATGAGGATGATCATCAAAACATTTTTCCAGCGAAAAAAAATAAAATAATCCTTTAATGTCATTTGTAATTCTTCTTTAATCTGTCCAGTGATTTTTTGTGATCCCGATCTTTGATGACCTGCCTTTTATCATATAGTTTCTTCCCTTTGCACAAGGCTATTTGAAGTTTTGCCCAACCCTTGTCAGTGATGAACAATTTTAGAGGAATTATGGTCAGACCCACATTCTGAACTTCCTTTCTCAGCTTTTTCAATTCATTTTTATTAAGAAGCAGCTTCCTTTCACTTTTTGCCTGGTGATTGTAAAAACTACCGTGACTGTATTGTTCAATGAACATGTTGATCACAAAGAGTTCACCCTTGTCATTAAATTCACAAAAGCTTTCAGTAATTCTCGCTTTACTTTCCCTGATCGATTTAATTTCAGTTCCCGTAAGCATGATTCCTGCAATAAAGGTATCGAGGATTTCGT
>CBDUAP010000105.1:0-10479 GCA_965365165.1 uncultured Flavobacteriaceae bacterium | reverse complement strand
AATTGATACAATATTTTCCTGAAGAGGAAGAGGCGATAAAAAAATACATTGACCTGGTCTTTGCCGCCAACCGAACTGCAGGGTCATACTATATGAACAAGGCACTGCCTTCTTTTTTGGGCAATTTGCTGTACAAAAGGATGACCCGGTCATTTTTTAAATTCTCAGATCAGACAACCCATGAAGTACTCAGCAGCCTGACTAAAAACGAGCAATTGATCAAGGTTTTATGTGGTCAGTACGGTGATTATGGCCTTCCCCCGAAGCAAAGCAGTTTCTTTATGCATACCACAGTCGTTAAGCATTATTTTGAAGGGGGTAGTTTTCCTGTTGGGGGTTCCTCCCAAATCGTTAATACAATTGACCCGGTCATAGAAAAAGCCGGTGGCACCATTTTGATCAATGCTGAGGTGGCAGAGATCCTGATCAAAAACAACAAGGCTGTTGGTGTGAAAATGAAAGATGGGCGGGTGCTCAACGCCTCAAATATAGTAAGCGGAGCCGGTGTTATAAACACCTATCAAAAACTCCTGCCCGAAAAAATTGTAAAAAAATTCCAGTTAAAAAAACAGTTACAGCAGATCAATCCATCAGTGGCTCACGCCTGCTTGTATATTGGCCTGGACGGAGACCCGAAGGAACTTAATCTTCCAAAATCAAATTTGTGGATCTATCCTGATCAAGGAGATCACGACCTTTGCGTTGAAAGATATCTCAATGACCTGGAAGAAGAATTTCCTGTGGTTTATATTTCTTTCCCATCGGCAAAAGATCCTGACTGGTCAAACCGTTATCCCGGCAAAAGCACCATTGATATCATCACCTTGGTTCCTTATGAGGCATTTAGCCAATGGGAGCATACAAAATGGATGAAAAGAAATGAGGAATATGAGGCCCTGAAAGAAAAAATCGCACAAAGATTGCTCAACAAGCTATATGAACAAATGCCTCAGGTAAAGGGAAAGGTGCTTCATTACGAACTAAGCAGCCCCTTGAGCACCAAGCATTTTATGCATTATGACAAAGGAGAGATCTATGGACTAGACCACAGCCCTAAAAGATTCAGGCAAAAATTTCTTCAGCCCAGGACGCCAATTAAAAATTTTTATCTGACGGGTCAGGATATTGTAACTGCCGGAGTGGGCGGGGCTTTGTTCGCAGGTCTGCTTACCGCATCAGCAATGACGGGCAAAAACTTTATGAAAAAAATTGTTGGTTTCTGAACCCTTCGCAGGCGAAGGGTTCACCTCCGAAGCGTTCGGACCCCAGGCGTTCACTTGCGAACCGCTGGAGTCTCACCCGCTCACCTCCGAAAGGGTGAGTTTTACTTCACCCTGCTTTCAAGGTCTTTACGATGAATTTGCAACAAGCGCTCAACAGGTTGGCCGTTTCTGAAAGACTGTACCCGCAGGCTCAGATCCCCTTTTGGGATTTCAAATGGTCCTGTATATTTTTCTCCAAATTTAACGGGATAGGTATTGTCAATCGTATAATACATTTCAATATCGTCAAAATCATTTTTCAAAGCGCACATAAGTTTATTGCCTTCTTTATACACCTTGACATGGGGTTCATAAATCGTTTTTGCGATATTGATCTCCATCTCGTCGAACCTCTTGAAATGCGCCTCTGTCCTTTTAAGGAAATTTTCCCAGTTTTTGTTTTCTTTCGGACTCCACAAAGATTCCGCAAGGGCCATCCCTCTAGGGTAGGTCATGTAAAAAGCATAATGAAGGTTTGGAATGACCTCTGTCCAGAGATTGCCCTGTCCGCCCAGGATCAATTCCGGGTCCAAAATGAATTCTGGAACGGGATCAAAACTGTAGGTCTTTTCAAGCGACAGGTCGGCATAGATTTTGTTCTCAACACTGTAATCTCCCTGGGTATAATCAAGGTAAGCAAAATCGGTGGGTGACATAACCACTTTATGACCCATTCCTACTGCTTCGACTCCTCCTTTCATGCCCCTCCAGCTCATCACAGCAGCTCCTTCTGCAAGACCACCTTCAAGGATCTCATCCCATCCGATCATTTTCTTTCCTTTACTGCTGATGATCTTCTCCATTCTTTTCACAAAATAGCTTTGCAACTCATGACTGTCTTTGATACCGTTTGCCGCCATGAAAGACTGAACTTTTTCATCGGCCTCCCAATAACCTTTATAACATTCATCCCCTCCCATATGGATATATTCTCCGGGAAAGAGTTTGGCAATTTCGTCAAAAATCATGTCTAAAAATGCATAAACCGCTGGATCTGCAGGATTCAGGGTGTTTTCAATCAGCATTTCAAATTTACCCCCGGTATACCATTCTGCAAATTTTGCACCTGGATTTACAAACTTGAATTCTTTTTTGGTACTGTATTGAGGATAAGCAGCCAATAGGGCCATACTGTGACCCGGAACATCGATTTCGGGAACAATGGTGATATTCCTTTCTGCTGCATAGGCAATGACATCCTTGACCTCTTCCTGGGTGTAAAAACCACCATAGGTAGCCTTTTCAGATTTTTTTGGGCTCGCCCTGTTTGCACCGAACCGCCCATGGCGTTCAACCCTCCATGCACCTACTTCGGTCAGTTTGGGAAATGTTTTTATTTCAATCCTCCATCCCTCATCATCTGTAAGGTGCCAGTGAAAAACATTGAATTTATATTTTGCCATCATGTCCAAATAAGCTTTTACCTCCTCAACAGTAAAAAAATGGCGGCTTACATCAAGCATTAACCCCCTCCATTCAAATCTCGGATAGTCATTAATGATACAAGTGGCAATTTTAATAGGAACCTTATTACCCTCCTCATTTATCTCTCTTTTGACCGGTAACAATTGCCTGATGGTTTGAAGGCCGTTGAAGATACCTGCTGCTTCGTTGGCCATAAGCACCATACCATCTTCTTCTACCAACAACTGGTATCCTTCTGAACCCAATTCTTCAACGGGCGTCTCATTCAAACCAATTTTCAGATCTTTTACCAGAGCTGAATCAGAGGCCTGGCTTCCGGAAGTGATTCCTATTTCCTCAAGATCGGACCTGAAACCGTCCGCATGCTTCTGAAGATCATCACCAACGGTCAACAAACCAATATTGAAATGCTCATCAAGAATCAATTCGCCTCCGGCACTTTCATAGGAAACAGGTGTCGGTATTATATGGTGCTGTCCGGTCAGTAAGACAGGAGAACAAAGAATCAGCAAAGCAATTACGGTGGAAAGGTTTTTCATAAAAAATGGATTTAAATTGTAGGATATTTTTTGCGTCGGAAAAATAGTTGAAATGCTCAAATTAAACTAGGAATGAAACAAAAAAAATACAGAACATTTATGTGTCCTGTATTTTTTCATTCTAATCCAATTATAATTCAATCAAGGTATTCTTAATAAAGGATAGACCAGCCATCCCTAAAAAAACTCTTCTTTGACTTCCAAAAAACTCAATCATCTGCTAATCTCTCTTTCTTCAAGTTGTTTTCCGTCTTGGTACAAGTTTACAAAGATTATTTAATGTGTACAAATGACACGGTTATTTTTTATATTTGATCTATGAAAAAAAATAACGCTGAAGTTGCATTTGACCCTGATCTTTATATACCGGGCCAATCGATTGACTGTGTAATCATAGGTTTCGAAAATAATGAATTAAAAATATTGATTCTCAAACTCAGGGCTCAAAATAACTGGGTGCTGCCCGGAGGGTTCATTTATAAAGATGAAAACATGGACCATGCCGCCATCAGGGTGCTGAAGGAAAGGACAGGAATAAACCTGCCATTCATGGAACAGTTTAAAACATTTGGTGATGTTGACAGAAGGAATCATTCTCAATCATTAAGCATATATGAATCGTTTGGTATTGAAGGACCTGTACTCAATTGGTTAAAACAGCGATTTATTACGACGGGATACCTTTCTTTGGTTGAAATTGACCAATGTGTCATTCAATCGGATGGCTCTAGTGACGAAGCGAGATGGGTCCCTTTAGACAAATTACCGGATTTACTCTTTGATCACAACCAAATAGTTGCTACTGCAATTGACTATCTTAAGAACCAGATCAATTATTTGCCTGTGGGCATCAACATGCTACCCAAAAAATTCACCATAAAAAAATTGCAGCAACTTTATGAATCAATTGCGCAAAGACCCCTGGACAGAGGTAATTTTCAGAGAAAAATTTTAAAACTGGGGATATTGGTGCGCCATGAAAAACATCTTACGGGAGGAGCCCACAAGGCACCTTACCTCTATTCATTTGATCAGGAAAAATATGGCAAGTTATTGAAAGAGGGCATTGGTTTTAATTCATGATCAAAAAATAATTAACCAAAAAAGGTCTAAATAATTTTTTCCATTTGATAATCATCCATCACAAAACCGTTCCCGATATCCTGTACGATGGCCCCTGTATTTATGAAACCGGCGCTTTCATAAGCTTTGATTGAATTCAGGTTGTATTTGTTCACCGTAAGACTGATCTTTGAGCAATGGCTTTGCCTTGCCTGCTCTTCTATAAAACGCATGGCTTTTCTGCCAAATCCCTTACCCCTTGATGATTTTAACAGATATATCTTACTTAAAAATAAGGCATCACTTCTCTTTTCAAATGACAAATAGCCCACCGGACTATTGTCATTCAGGATCAGAAAATATTGGTATCCCGTTGAAATTTGCGCTGCCATGGAATTGGCAGTCTGAAATTTTTTCAACATATAAACAACCTGCTCCTCACCAATGATAGGGGTATAGTGTTCATGCCAAATGACTTGCGCCATTTCTTCAATCAGGGTCAGTTCCTGATTATTGGTAACGGATTTGAAAGTGATCATTTTATTCATAAAAAAGGGTTCCAATATAGTGAAACCCTTTAAAATGTTTAAACCATTACTTCGCTTATTTGGACCATGGGCTGTATGTTTGTAAAATTAGGGACATCAGCCATGATTTCTTCCGCATTGGGTCCGAAGGAATTTTGAAAAGATTCCATCGTTTCAAAATACAGATTTCCCATAGCCATAAACGGAGGGGCATCACCCGGCGCTCCTCCGCCAAGTCCGTTCTCAATGGTAGCTCCGATGATAGCATCGCCCAGTAAGCCGGTGACAATGGGAACATGCTTGTTGCAATAATAATCCATGTCAAATGTTTTGCCATCTCCTGAGGGGTACAATACAGATACTTTAATGCTGCCTTTTTTCATAATAATGAGGTTGTTTTTAAAATTATTATTTGCTTTTGGCCGTCATAAGCTCCATGCTGTAATAAGCCATGTCACTTCTTATCTTTCCTTCATCATCAAAATTGTGTATGATGTGGAGCGGGACGACAATTTTCTCATTGTCAGCTTTTCTGGTCATTCTGACGTTCCACCAAGATTGAACCACCTTGGCATCCCTGAGTCCGTAATTGAGATAATCGGGATAGCCCTGCTGGTCTATACTGGTAATATCATAATGTTCCATCATGCTTTTCATGGCCTCTTTTTCCTGTTCCATGTTAAAAGAATCGGTTCCTGGGGCCATATGAACATTCCTGAATCTTGCTTTTTCATGAAAATAGCTGAAGTATTTTTCCATGTCGTGATTTTCAAGGGCAGCCATCATGCGCCTCACTGAATTGATATAATCATGATGGTTGTAAATTGTACCGTTTTCGCGTGGCTCATAACTTTCTCTAACCTCTGCCCAAAAATCAGAAAGGCCGCTGTAATCAATGATCGTTTGTATCTTGTTATCAGAATTCACAACGAACAAGCGGTGTGCCGGCTTATCGATTTTGACACCTGTCTTGTTATGCACCGCTTTAATATGATTCCAGGTTTGTACCCATACCACATCCTTCTGGTTATCATCTTTATACTCAATCGCATCGGGGTAAGCTCCGGAACTTCTCTCAATACTTAAATAAGACATATTTTTTTTCCAGCCTTCTACATTGCGGCCATGCCCCTCTTTTGTGCCCGGCTTGGCATCTTTATTTGAATTGTTACCATTCCAAAATTGAAAATCATCTGCCAGATAACTCATTACTTTTTCCGAATCTCCCGCAACGAATGCCTTTCGATAGTCTTCAACAAGATCTATGGCAGGATGTTCAGAATAAATGGTACCGTTTTTTTTCTTTTGTGAATAGATGACAACTGAGGTCGTCATCAACATGATGAGCATTAATTTTTTCATTTTATAAGGTTTTTTGTTAGTGATTGTAAATTATAAAACACAATTAACGCCTTTGCATAAATAAAAGCAATCCACTTTGGACGAAAGCATGTAATTAATGTCCCTAAGGACATTATTTATTACCTAAGAAAAAAATGACTCTCTTCTAGTGGAATGTGTTTTCGATAAGGCACAGCGTAAATCCTTGGCTTACCCGTCTTCTGAAATTTATCAGACCCTTATCTGATTTAAAGTTTGCGAGTAAAATGGCCAACTCTGACACTTGATCGCTGCATTAAAACTAATCAAAGAGAATTTATATCGGCCAAAAGGTCAACAGCAAAGCTTCAATCACAAAAAAGATAAAAAATGGCAGCATAAGGTAACCCATGACATCCCTTGCCTGTATCTTTATACCAGCAGCCATCACAGGAAAAACGAGTAATAAAAAAAATGGCTGTAAGCAATTAGAAAGCGACTCACCGTAAGCCACCGACATGGATGCCCTTACGACCATTTTTTTTACCTCTTCGCTTGGAAGCCCAGTACCTATTTCCTGAACGGCGTTTATAATACTGGGTCCGACTACGGCAAATTCCCCTCCTGCAGAAGGAATAACCAAATTCATAAAACCCCCTGTAGCAAAGGAAAAGAATGGATAGGTATCAATAGTAGCCACAGAAGCCATCAGTACCGACAGGTTCTCGCCCAAACCGGTGAATATCATGATACCCATGATTCCGGCGTAAAAAGGATACTGAAATATGATTCCAGAAATATTACTGCTCGCTCTTTTCATAGCGATGACATATCTGATCGGTGATTTGTGCACCCACATACCCAAAATCAGAAAAATAAAAATCATGATATTAAAATTCAGATCCATACCATTGGTCATAAAATGATAAATGATATAGGCTAAGGCCAATCCGACGATCGCGAACTGCAATAAGCTGCTGTTGTTCAATTTATCAGACACATTTTCAAATGGAAGATTCAATGAGCTGGCCTCTTCCTCTATGGTCTGCTCATCCTTGGTGCCATCCGCTACCAGCAAATCGTTCAACTCTTTTCCCTGCGTCTTTTTTGGCGACAACCATATGATGACAGAGGCAGCAATAATGACATATAGCACGATCATAAAAAGGTTTAATCCTGAACCCATGGAATAAGATGTGGAAATCGTTTCTTGCAGCACGCCTTGCTCGATCAGATAATTATCCTTTGTATTGAGTAATAGAGGAATTGAACTCGACAATCCAAATACCCAGCTTCCTGAAGTAAAGTAGACCAAAGCTATTAAATATGGATAATGGACACCTTTGACTCTTAAAGCCAATTCTCTGGCAAGCACACAAGTAATCACAATCCAGCCAAAACTTACCAAAACCAGCAAAGAACCCACAACTGCGACAAAAAAATAAACCTGAAAAGGCGTATTTATAGCATGGCACAACCTGTTGATTCCCTTTCTTATAACAGGAGATATGGCAATACTGAAACCCGTTACGATTATCAGCACAATCTGCATTCCAAATTCAAGCAGGGACCAAAATCCATTATACCAGGCAGATAAAATATGGGTTGGGGATGAACCCGTCCAAAAAAAGGCGGCAACCATTGTAAATAGCGTCATCAGCAATGCAAACACAAATGCATTCGGCATAAACTTTTGAAAAAGGTCTGTAAATTTCTCTCCAAATTTTGTGATCATGGCCTCCTTACCGATTATTCTGATGCAATCGGTGGCAATGGGGCCGGAACAACATTCTCAATGGGTTCAATGGATTTCAGATAGGCAAATATGGCTTTTATCTCGTTATCGGTCATGTGAGCGAAACTCTCCCATGGCATGGGTGGCAATAAAGTTCTGGACCCTTCAAGGCCTTTGGCCTTTCCTTCCCGAAACGCTCTAAAGAATTGTTCCTCGGTCCAGTTGCCAATACCAGATTCAGCGGGAGTAAGATTGGCCGCATAAGATACGCCCCAAGGTCCAGCCCATGCGGTCAGGTCCTGCGTAACGGTTAGCATCTTTCTTTCAATTTCTTTACGGTCTATATCCATTGGAGGCGAATCAGGATGGTATCCTGACAACATAAAAGTACTGTCTACAACAGGGCCCCTGTTTGTCATTTTTTTAGGGGTATGGCAGACATTACAGTCACCTATCGTCACCAAATGGGCTCCCCATTCAACCTGACTGCTAAATTCTCCATAAGGGCTCAGTGCCTCAGCTGACTTGGCTTCCGAAACATCTGAAGTATCAGTTGTTCTCTTGTGTTCACAACTCACTAAAAACAAAACCGAACATGCAAGTGCAAAAAATTTGATTGATCCTTTCATAATTGATAATTTAAATGATATTGATTTTTATAAAGCAATCATAAATTAACATCAGAACAGGCTTAAAATCAATCAACTTAGGATGAAAGCACCTTATTATTGTCCGAATCACAACTATAAATTTTCAAAAGGAATAGGGTGAGACGACTTATTTCTGAAATATATGATCATGAATGGTACATGATTATTTGTAGAAACTGTAGTTCTCTTTATCCGAAGACTTATACAACCCAAAGTTAGAAATTGCAACGGTATTGTTTGCCTGAATAATTTTTAACCTGACCTGAGTGGTTGAGACAGGTGGAATTCTGATTAATCTTTTATAGCCTACGGTGGTACCTTTAAAAACGGTTTTCCAATCCGTTTTCTGCATGACCTGGACTTCAAACTCACTAATTCTTTGGCCAAATTTCACGGGTTCCTGAATTAAAATTCTGTCAAAATTCGTTTCATTGGTCAGTTGTACAGTAAGTTGAGCAGGTAAAACAGAGTCGTCAGTTGCCCAGTAGGTCTCGTTGCTGTCGTCAACAGCATTTTCGGGTGCAAATTTTTTATGATTCAATCTGTAATTGTTTGCCTCGGCAATTTTCCCTTTTGCCAAATCAACAGAAAAAGTCTCATCAATTATTTTTTTAAATTCCTTTAGCTCCTTTACGTCATTTTCATGAATAAGTCCTCGTTGGTCAGGAGGAAGGTTCAGCAGCAGGATGGCATTCCTGCCCACAGACTTATAGTATATGTCTGTGATTTCGGCTGCAGTTTTGACAAGGCTGTCTTCTGCTTTATGATAAAACCATCCGGGCCTGATCGAAACGTCACATTGGCCTACGATCCAGCTTTTTCCTTCGGGATCACCGGTATTGAGATAAGCCGTATCTGACCCGCCAATAACCAGACTGTCAGTATCTATGGTTGACCAAAAAGTAAAGCCTGCAATTCCCTTTTCATTGCCAATCCAATGCACATCCGGACCCGCATCCGAAAATATTTTTATATCGGGTTGTAATCTCTTGACCAAAGAAAAGATATCCTCCCATCCATAATAGGTTTTAGAGTCAATTCTTCTCGTCTCATTGGCTCCACCGTAATAACCATCTCCGCCATTTGCCCCGTCAAACCATATTTCGTTTATTTCGCCATATTGGGTGAGCAGTTCATTCAGCTGGTTTTTGTAATAAGCAACATATTCAGGGTTACCATAATCTTTGTGGTTTCTGTCCCAGGGAGACAAATAGATCCCTGCTTTCAATCCGTGTTTTCTGCATGCCTCCGTAAACTCCGCAACTAGATCCCCCTTGCCTCCTTTATAAGGACTGTTCTTAATACTGTGGTCTGTAAATTTGCTGGGCCAAAGGCAAAATCCGTCGTGATGTTTTGCGGTCAGTATCAATTGTTTGATACCGGCAGCTTTGGCCGTCAGTACCCATTGTTCTGCATCCAGCTGTGTCGGATCAAAAAGTTCCGGGCTTTCATCGCCAAATCCCCATTCCTTGTTCGTAAAGGTATTCATGGTAAAATGAATAAATCCGATAAGTTCCATTTGCTGATATGCAATTAAGTTCTCTGAAGGTATTACCTCATTAGGTGTGATATCTGAAGGCATTACCTGTTGCTGCCTGCAACTGAAAACGGTAATAACCAACAGGAATAAGATTGGGCTTTTAAGAATGAGGTTTTTCATTTTGAGTTGGCTTAAAATATTGATCCTTGTTGAAAGTATTGATTATTATTTAAAACTTATTTCGCTCAAGTTGATGGTATATTCAAGTCTTTGATTGTCATTGATGTCCCAGGTTTCCATTTTTATCCTCGGATCTTCGTTCCAGTCTATGGTGAGCAATCCAAAATGATTGTCCATTACAGGGCCTTCTATCCGGTTTTTGTTCGGGGTGGCAAAATGCCAGGTAGATGAAAGTCCGCTGGAGGTGAAGTCATAAATCGGATAAAAATTTGTTTCCAGTTTAGAAATTTCAGAATAAT
>CBDUAP010000104.1:0-10619 GCA_965365165.1 uncultured Flavobacteriaceae bacterium | reverse complement strand
CGATGAACAAAAACCTTTTGGTCTTTAGCAACTTTAAATTGCTGCCCTGCTATCTCTACAATTGCATACATGGATTAATGTTTTTGCTTTTTTAAACTAAAAAAATTTTGCCTTTTTCAATTAGGCGGGTGCAAATATACATCTTTTTATTAAATGCGAAAAATATTTTAAAGCCATAATTGGATTGAAAAAAACCGACTGTAAAAATGGATTCTTATGACTTTTTTCCTTTATTCGTTAGGTATACGCCGAGAAGGATGAGACTTCCTGCTAAAAATTGATCCAAATAGATCCTTTCACCATCCATCACACCCCAGAAAATTGCGACGATGGGAATGAGATAGGTCACTGAGCTCGAAAAAATAGGAGAGGAAATCTGTACCAATTTGTTGAAAAAAGTTTTGGCCGTCGCGGTGCCAAAAACGGCGAGTAGCACAAGATAATACATTGACGTCCGGGCGTTCTCAATGTATTCCAGATCAAAAAAGTCGGTCGTAATGAGAACGGCCAGTGCCGGTATAAAAATGACAATGAAATTTCCTGTAGTGATGGTCAGGGCGCTGAGATCGTCGAGGTGCTTTTTCAGGATGTTCACATTAAAGGCATAACCCACCGAGGCCACTACGATAAAGAGGGCATAGAAATAATTTTGATCCGGATTGAGATCCGATCCTTTTAAAATCAGAAGCGATGCGCCTATCAACCCGATGATCACTCCCAAAAATTGTTTTCTTAAAAAGCTGTATTGAAAAAACATGGCACCGATCAAAAGGGTGTTTAGGGGGGTCAGTGAATTGAGTATCGAAACGATGGAACTGTCAATGCTTTCAACGGCATAAGCAAACAGGAAAGCCGGAAAAAATGTACCCAAAAATGCAGTAATGCTGATGTAAACCCATTGTTTTTTTGTGATAGTCAGTATGTTTTTCAACCCTACGGTGAAGAGGGTCAATGCTGTAAAAATAATTCTCAGCGCACCCACTTGCACCGGACTCAGGCCGATCAGGGCTTTCTTCATTAAAATAAAGGAACTCCCCCAGATCAGGGCCAGAACGATCAAGAGTAGCCACCTTATTTGATTTTGGGTCATTATGTTGTAAAATCTAAGTTTTCAGAATATAATCCTTATTTTTGTAAGGAATATAGAAATTTTAAGCAAGTGAAAGTAATTAATAAAATTGTTCCTGTCCTGATATTCGTTTTGTTTTTTGTTTCATGTCAGCAGGGGCAGGGTTCAAAAATGACCAAACCTCCGGTGGTCGAGGAGAAGGCTGAGGTTCAAAAACTGCAGCATGTGCAGGTAGAGATCAAAGGCATGACTTGTGAGATAGGATGTGCAAAATTGATACAATCCAAGTTGTATAAGGCAGATGGAGTTACCTTTGCCCGAATCAGTTTTGAAGACAGTTCTGGTGTTGTTAGTTTTGATGAGAACCGAATCACTAAAGATCAGGTCAGTGAGATTATCGAGAAAACAGCCGGGGGAGATATTTATACCGTGGTAAACATTGAAACAATTGATGCCATAGAAAGTCCGTCAGAAACGCAATAATACATATTCAGAATATAAATAAAGCCCCTTCGGGCTTACTTTAAAATTTAACTTAACCCTAAATTACGCATTATTATGAAACTAACTAAAACTATTTTAACGCTACTGGTATTAAGCGCCTTGGCATTTTCTTGTAAATCAGACAAAAAGGAAGTTGTTGATGAGGTAACGGATACTGTTGAAGCAACTGCTGAGGAAACCGGAGAAGCCACGGAGGAAACTGCAGATGAGGCAGAAGAAACCGCTGAAGAGGTTGAAGAAGCAACCGAGGAAGTATCAGAGGCCGTTGCAGAAAAAAAGATCACGGTCGTTTTTCCCAAGGACACTAAATTGCAGAATGAAGTAAAGGAGGCGTTGACTGAATTTGCCAAGTCAAATCCGGAGGTTGAATCACATTTGCACAAGGCTTATGGTTTTGCATTTTATCCTAAAATCACCAAAGGTGGTTTGGGAATTGGTGGCGCCGGTGGAAAAGGATTGGTGTTTGACAACAAAACCGTTATCGGGGAATCCAAATTGGCTCAGGCAACTTTTGGCTTGCAGGCCGGAGGTCAGCAATACATGGAAATCATATTGTTCGAAGACCAGCCTGCACTAGATAGGTTTACTGCTGGTAAAATTAAATTTTCAGGACAAGCATCTGCTGTTGCTTTGAAAGATGGTGCTTCTGCCGATGTGAACTACCAGGATGGTGTGGCTATATTTACAAAAACCCTTGGGGGTCTTATGGCTGAAGCTTCTGTTGGGGGTCAAAAATTTACCTTTAAACCCGGTATTAATTGATTCGAAATGCCTTGTGATATTACTTGATGGTATGGATAGAATAATCAATATAATTAACTAAAAACCTGTAGATATGAAAACAGTAAAATTATTATTTGCAATCGCTTTAGTAGGTATGGTAACATTTTCCTGCAAAGAGGCAAAAAAAGAATCGGTGGAAGAGGATGCTTCAATGGAAATGATGGAAGAAGGAGGAGAAGCTGCTGAACAGTCAGAAGATGAGAAATCAACTGAGTATACTGAAGGTGAAGGAAGTGAGGAAGCTGCAATGGAGGCATCAGAAGCAGTTGAAGGTGCAACCAAGGGTCTTGAAGAAATGCCTGTGACTGAAGGTGTAATGGTAGAAGCTATGGCCGACACTCCGGTAATCTACCCCGGATGCGGTGAAGGAACTCCTGATGAGATCAGGGCGTGCTCCAAAGAGAAATACATCGCTTTCTTAAAAGATGAATTTAACGTTGGTTTGGCAAAGGACTGGAACCTTGCTCCGGGAGATCACATGATAAGAAGCATGGTTAAAATTGATGAAAACGGAAAATGTTCGCTTCTTGAAGTGAAGGCACCGAATGATGCTTTGGCAAAAGAAATGGAGCGAGTGATCAATAAACTTCCTCAAATGACTGCTGCCACAAAAGGTGGTGAGCCTGTAGCCGTACAATTTTTGCTTCCTTTGAATTTTAAGGTAGAGGACTAGAGAAAATTATGAAACAAAAAATCCTGATCTTTAAATCAGGATTTTTTTTGTTTTTTAATCAAAAACGGAAAGGTAACTTCAGAATTTCTTCATAATTGTTTCACTATATTAGCGCCCTTAAATATTAACTTAAAATTAACAACTATGAAATTGATCAAAGGAATCTTAGTAATCGCTGTAATGAGCGCACTAACATTTTCATGTGACCAGGCTAAAAAAGAATCTGCAACCGACGCAATAGAAACAGCTGCAGAAGCAACTGAAGAAGCTGCTGTAGAGGCTGTAGAAGCTGTTGAAGAAACTGCCGAACAAGTAATTGATTCAGTAAGTGCCCAAGCTGAAAAAGTAATTGACTCAGCTCAGGCGATGGCAGAAGATGTGGCCAAAAAATGTGAAGGAAAATGTTCTAAGGACGGAAAATCATGTGACGGAAGCTGTAAGGCTTAACCGTTTCACACCATACGAAATTGAAAGCTACCCAACGGGTAGCTTTTTTTTGCTCCAAATTGAGATTTTTTTGCGCAGTGAATAGTATAAAAACAAAAGACTGATCGTATATAATAAGCCAACAAGCTGGTGCAGTGTTCCGTAAAACAGGGGAATTCCTGTTTTAATTTTAAGCAGGGTCATGATACCCAGAAAAACCTGAAATACGACCAGTAAATATGAAATCGTCAGCCATTTTATCGCGCTGGTGTGAACGTGATTTCTTTTTTTGTGGTAAAAATAAAAAGTTAGAAACAACAAAACGTAGGCGAGCAGTCTGTGTACAAATTGCACCAATGCCGGCGCAAAGGCAAAGCGATCGTAGTTTGTAAGGTTATGCCAGGTCCAGTTGCCGGCGTCAAGGAGTACCTCAGGTATAAAGGATCCGTTCATTGAAGGCCAGGTAGGATAATGCAATCCGGCTCTCATACCCGCCATTAATCCTGCAAATACCAATTGTAAGAACGTCAAGGTCAAAAGTGTCATAACAAAGCGTGTATGCCCCTTTTTGGGTTTGTTTTCCATGAGGTATACGTCAGCGATGCATTTGACCATGGCCCCAATTGTAAATATGGCCAGCATAAAGTGCAGGGTAAGTTTATAGGCATTCACCCAGGGTCTGTTGACCAGTCCGCTTTGGACCATGATCCAGCCGGCGGATGCCGTAAGTGCGGCAAGAATGATGACAAGGGCAAGTCTTTTGATCAGGAAAAAGTCAATTTGCTTTCTGATCAAAAAAATGATGAAGGGAATTAAAAATATGATCCCCAGGCTCCTCACCCACAGGCGGTGAAGGTATTCCCAAAAATAGATGAATTTAAAATCTTTCAGGGTGAAATCGGCATTGATCTTTTCGTATTGAGGGGTTTGCTTGTATAATTCAAACAATTCGATCCACTGCTGTTTATTCATGGGCGGCACAACTCCTGTAATGATGTCCCAACTGGTTATGGAAAGACCCGACCCGGTCAATCTTGTGATTCCTCCCAATATGACCTGACCAATGAGCATGATCAGTCCTACAAATAGCCAGGTTCGAATGGTTTTATTATATAGATACTTTTTTTTCAAATCAATAGCGCATTAATTATTTAATTTTTCCATTCCATCGATTCAATCATCCTGATGATATCCTTTTGCAAATAGCTGATGGCGGGTTTAATTGAATCATAATTGGGCTGTACATTAAAATATACTGCCCCGGTTATAAAATGTCTGACACTGTCAGTCACATGAAACTGAATAGGGGAAGCTGCATTGCCCGTGACCTCGAAGACAGTTCCATAGACCTTTTTATCACTGTTGGCATAAGGAACTGAACTGATCCCTTCCGCTTTTATCGTATGGTTAAAGGTTAGTTTTTCAGCTTCTAAAAGGAGTTCTTTCAGATTCTGGTTTACGGGTCTGTAAGTCATGTTTACAGAGGCGTTTAATTCATGATAATTCATATTGACCCAACACTTATCATTTATCTTAACTATGGCATAATTAGATTTCTCAAAGGAATAAGGACAGCTTGTCCCTATAAATTCATAGGTGGGGGCAGGATATTCAAGACGCAGCTGTGCTTTTGGTTTGGGCAGGGTTTCTTCCTTACAGGATGTTACGGTAACCATGAATACCAGAAGCGTACAGCACAGTGTCACTATTTTTTTAAACTTTATCATTTTTTCTTTAGGGGTAAATTTACTTTAACCTGTTTTATTCTTTTTTTATCAATGGCTTCAATGTCAAAGGTATAACCCTTATACTTGATTGAATCTTTCTTTTTTGGGAATTTCCCGGTAATTTCAAGGATGAAACCCGCAAGGGTCTCAGCTTCAAACTTGTTTTCTTCAAATTTCATTTCATCAATTTGCAAGATCTTATAAAAGTCTTTCAGGGTTGTTTTTCCTTCAAACACATAACTGTTTTCATCAAGTTTGGAATAAGACAGGTCATATTGGTCAAATTCGTCTGAAATATCCCCAACGATCTCTTCAATAATATCCTCAAGGGTGATCAATCCTGACGTCCCTCCATATTCGTCTACCACAATGGCCAGGTGATTTTTCATTTCCTGAAATTCCTTAAGCAGGTCATCCAGTTTTTTATTCTCCGGAACAAAAAAGGTTTCTCTTATGATTTTCTTCCATTGAAAAGAAGTTTTATTGATGTGGGGGATGAGATCCTTTGTGTATAATATACCAATAATATTGTCTATGTTGTCTTCGTATACAGGGATTCTGGAGTGACCGTTTTTAATGATCTTTTCGGTGATCGCGCTGAAATCCTCGTGTGAGGACAATGCAAATATATCCATTCTCGGACACATGATTTGGGACGTTTCCGTATTCCCAAAATTGATAATACCCTGAAGTATTTTCTTTTCTTCTTTGGTGGTGGCACCTTTGGAAGTAAGTTCCAGAGCCTGAGACAAGACCTCAACTGAAAAATCAGATTGTTTTTTGTTCAGTTTGTTTTCAACGATTCCGGTCATGCTCAACAGTGGTTTGCTGATCACAAATAATAAGGCATTCAAAAGTGTCATTGGTTTGACCATGAAGGACGCGAACCTGTAGGCATTTCTACTGGCATAAACCTTCGGGAGCACCTCCCCGAAAAGCAGTATCAGAAAAGTGACAAAAACGATCTCGAGCATAAACTTGATCACGGGTGATGCAATACTGCCAAAGAAATAATCACCTACATAGGCAAAGAGAAGTATAAAAAGGATATTGATAAAATTGTTCGATATCAGGATGGTTGCCAGCAAGCGCTTGGGGTCTTCCAGTAACTCTTTGACCAGTTTGGCATTAGGATCTGTCTCGTTTTCCAGATCAGGCCTCGAAAGAGAGAAAAAAGCAACTTCAGTACCCGAAATAATAGCAGAAATAGTCAACAGGCCTATCAAGGACAACACCCCTGACGTGACTTGCCAATCTATGTCAAAAACCAAAAATAAACTTGCGGGTTCAGGATCCAAGGAATAATTTTTTAATTCATAATTTCAATGACACTAAAATGGAAGATCGTCTGTGGGATCGCCCGAAAGGGTTTCATCGGCCTTTTTACTATGAACATTTTCCTTGTTTTGACTTGTTTCAGGATTGTTCAGGTCTTTTTTTGTATTCAAAAAGGTCATGTCAAGTGCATGAATTTCTGTCGTATATCGTTTTACACCTTCCTGCTCCCATTGTCTCGTTTTAATCTTTCCCTCTATAAAAACACGATCTCCTTTGCTCAGAAATTTTTCGCATATTTCGGCCAGCTTATTTCTTACAACTACATTGTGCCATTCAGTGGTTGTCACTTTTTCTCCGGTCTGCTTGTTTGTAAATGTTTCGTTTGTGGCTATGGGAAATCTTCCAATACAATTACCTCCTTCAAAGTAGTGCATTTTAATTTCATCTCCCAGATGCCCTATTAACATTACTTTATTTAATGAATTTGCCATAACTGTAAATTAAGATTCAAAGATAGTACAATTTATACTACAATTTAAAGCACATGGCTTATTTTCAGCCTCGATATTTATCAACAAAATTCTGTAATAATACGGGCATGGCATATTGGTCAAGCCCCTCCCAAGTTACTGTATTTGGAAGATTTTCATCCGTTTCAATGATCCAGAAAGACGCATATAATGTTTGATGCGTTAATTTATGTACAACCGGATCATGATTCATTTTTTTTATCGTATAAGATCTTTTTAGATCAAATTCTTTTACCGCCAGCTCTTGAATTTCTGAATCATCTGTAAGGATCTGGCTGGTCTCATAAAGCGGAAATTCATATAGGTGCTGCCAGATATCTTTGTTTTTTCTTTGACGTATGAAAGTTGATTCACCTTTCATGTTCAGAACAATGAAATTAAAATTGCGTTTTTTTATTTTCAATTTTTTGAGCTTGACCGGAAGCTGGTTGACACGATTATGCTGCAATGCGTAACATGATTCATTCAAAACACAGTTGTTGCAATCGGGATTTTTAGGGACACAGACCAGTGCACCAAATTCCATGAGGGCCTGGTTGTGGGTTCCGGGATCTTCCTTGTCGAGCAATTGCTGGGCAAGTTCTTTGAACTCTTTGGGCCCTTTCGAATCATTAATTGGTGTAGACAATCCAAAAAACCTTGAAAGCACACGAAAGACATTTCCATCTACTGTGGCATGGGGTTGATCGAAAGCTATGGAGGCGATGGCTGAAGCCGTATAATCACCTATGCCTTTTAACTTGATCAGTTCTTTGTACTGATCAGGAAATTTACCGCCATGATGTTCCACAACGGACCTGGCGGTGCTGAGCAGATTTCGGGCTCTTGAATAATATCCGAGACCTTGCCAATGATTTAAAACTTGTTTTTCATCAGCCCTGGCGAGGGCAAAAACATCCTTATATTCTTCAGAAAATTTTTCAAAATATGAAGTCCCCTGCGCTATCCTGGTCTGTTGCATTATTATTTCAGACAACCAGATCAAATAAGGATCTTTGGATTTCCTCCAGGGCAAATCCCGTTTGTGTATTAAATACCACATTTTTAATGTGTTAGAAAAACTATGAATTTCCCTCATTTTGCAATAGTACAATTTTTTTATCTAATTAAATTTTAATCATTTAGCTTTCCGAAATTGATTTATTGTATTATATTTGCCGACTCAAATAAGCAATTAAATAACGAATAAATAATTTAAAATGACAAAAGCAGAGATCGTAGCTAACATTTCAGAAAAATCTGGTATAGAAAAAGCTGATGTTTTAAGAGTAGTAGAAGATTTTATGACCGAGGTGAAAGATTCCTTGAACCAAGGAAATAATGTTTACTTAAGAGGATTTGGAAGCTTCATCGTAAAAGAAAGGGCTGAAAAAACTGGAAGAAATATTTCAAAGAATACGACGATAAAAATTCCTGCACACAATATTCCATCTTTCAAACCGGCAAAAGTTTTTGTTGAGAGCGTGAAAAAAAATGTTGCAGTAAAGTAATAAAAATCTTTTAATTCAGTTTATTATGCCAAGTGGTAAAAAAAGAAAACGTAGCAAAATCTCTACGCATAAGCGAAAGAAGAGAAGCAGACAAAATAGACATAAGAAGAAAAAATAACAAATAGGTGAGCAATCACCTATTTGTTTTAAATTTTCAGTTTAGTAAGTTCATTGACATAAAATTTGTTTAGGCAAATATGAAGGTTATCAAGAATAACCAAACACATTTATTAATCAATCTGTTCTGATTATTGATTCAATTGATCAATAAGGAATAGATGCAAAAATATAACAGAGTGAAAACAGAATTAATAATAAGATCGAGTTCCTCTGATATAGATTTTGCCTTATTAAAGGATGGAAAACTTGTTGAGTTACACAATGAAACTTTAGATAATAATTTCTCAGTAGGAGACATTTTTTTAGCTAAAGTCAAAAAAACATTATCCGGACTGAATGCAGCTTTTGTAAATGTAGGAAGCGACAAAGATGCTTTTTTACACTATCATGATCTGGGTCCACAATTATCATCTTTAAAAAAATTCACACAACAGGTTAGTACAGGAAAAAGAAGGGATTTCACCCTAAAGAATTTTCATTTCGAAAAGGATATTGATAAGAATGGTAAAATTGATGATGCGATAAAGGCTGGTCAGAATATGCTGGTTCAGGTTGTTAAAGAACCAATTTCCACAAAAGGACCGCGTATCAGTTCTGAATTGTCCATTGCCGGAAGGTATATGGTCTTAGTGCCTTTCTCTGATCGGGTTTCTGTATCGCAGAAGATCACGAGCAATAAGGAGAAAGATCGTTTGAAAAGATTGGCAAAAAGCATTAAACCAAAAGGCTTTGGCGTTATTTTACGCACAGTGGCTCAGGATATAAAAGTGGCAGAATTGGATAGGGATCTGCAAAATTCACTTCAGAGATGGGTGAATATGTGCAAACAGATTCCGAGGGCGAATGCCCCTCAGAAGGTTTTGTCAGAATTGAATAGAGCCTCCTCAATTTTACGGGATGTTTTTAATGCCTCTTTTACAAAGATCATTACAGACGATTTATCCTTACATCAGGAAATAGTAGATTATTTAGAAAGAATTGCTCCTGAGAAAACAGCTATAGCAAAGCATTATAAATCAAGAATTCCGATTTTTGATCATTACGGTATTGAAAAGCAGATTAAATCGGCCTTTGGTCGAACTGTTTCAATGAGAAAAGGTGCTTATCTTGTTATCGAGCATACAGAAGCTCTTCATGTAATTGACGTAAATTCAGGTAATCGTTCCAACAAAGCTAATTCACAGGCAGACACGGCCCTTGAGGTCAATATGATCGCTGCTACTGAAATAGCAAGACAATTGCAGCTCCGTGATATGGGAGGAATCATAGTAATAGATTTTATCGACATGCATATTGCAGACCACCGTAAAAAACTCTATGACCATTTAAGAGATGCAATGAAGGATTCACGCACAAAACACAAAGTGTTACCACCAAGTAAATTTGGCCTTGTGCAGATTACACGCCAGAGAGTGAGACCCGAAAGAAATATCAAAACCAATGAGGAAAACCCGAACAGGGATGGTGAAGTTGAAGCACCCATTGTTTTAATTGATAGAATTGAAGCCCAGTTAATGAAGATTATGGAAGAAAATAAAAAGGGAATAGCGCTTCATGTGCATTCATTCGTAGCTTCCTATCTTACCCACGGATTAAAATCGATTCAGTTGAAATGGTTTCTCAAGTATAAAAAATGGATCAAAGTTGTCTCCAGAGATGCTTTTCCATATTTAAAATATGAGTTTTACGATAGTAACGATAAGTTAATAAGGTAATTATATATCACAAAGCCCCGCAGTAGCGGGGCTTTTTTTTTGATTCAGGGTAATATTTTTGCTGTAAGAATTTGGGAGTTTTTTAATTTAACGCGCAAAAGAAACATCACTCTTGAGGGCAGCCCTTCCCATTTCAACTGAACCAGAGAATCATCGGTATCAATATTTTTTATAATGCGTCCGTTAAAGTCATAAATTTTTAAATTGGCGATTTGCTCATCGTTAGTTGTTCTTATGTATAAATTATGATTCTCAGTATACCATATGATGCGGGACGCCTGTTCCTGGGCTTCCAAGGGGTCCG
>CBDUAP010000103.1:0-10713 GCA_965365165.1 uncultured Flavobacteriaceae bacterium | reverse complement strand
GGTGCAAAACTAAAACCATTTTTTATAACCACCAAATAAAATTTGAAAAATATTTGATATTAATTTATGGCTGTATTTTGCATTAACGAACCTTTCTTTTTATTCCGTAAAAGTCATAAAAAAAAGGATTGCAAATTTATAACCCTTTTCTTTAATCCGCAAATAAAATCTAAACTTTATTTGCCTTTTTTTAATACTTCATAATTCACAAGGAACGAACCCATAAAAAATGGGACTGCAAATGTAAAATAAAAGTTGAAAATAGAAAACAAAAAAGGCTACAAACTTATCAACAATTGTAAGTTTATTTAGTCAAGGCTGAGTCCTTCAAACTTATCGAGCTGATCCTTAAAAACTTGCAACCGCTCGACAAAAGAATAAGATGGTAAATTAATTTCCTTTACAGACTTATTAAGATCAAATCCAGTACTCCAGGGCCTTTTAGCAGGAAGACTCAAGGCTTCTGTTGGCACGGGATGAATGTACTTTTTATCAAGTCCAAAAACATCAGCTACTGCCAAAGCGATCTCATAAATACTCATCAGTTCCGAACTTGACACATGATAAACCCCTTTGCCTTTATGTTTGACGGCCAGCCAGCAGGCTTCCGCGAGGTCATCTGCCAAAGTTGGCATCCGCAGCTGATCGGTCACCACGTTGATGTGCTTCTCTTCTTCCAAAGATTTTTTTACCCAAAGCACAATATTACTTCTGTCATTTCCGTCAACCAGACCATATACCAGAATTGTTCTTAGGATGGCGTGATCAATTCCCGCTTCCCTGATCAACATCTCAGATTTCCATTTAGAGAGACCGTAATGATTCACAGGATTAGGTTCGTCCTCTTCCTTATAAACGCCACCCTTTTTCCCGTCAAAAATAAAATCCGTAGAAAGGTGAATCAACCTCACGTCATGCCGCTTGCAAAAGGACACGATATCCGCAACAAGCTCAACGTTCATCCTGTCACACGCAGCCTGCTGCAATTCGCAGGCATCCACATTGGTCATGGCAGCCGTATGGATAATTAAATCAGGCGCTATGTCGTTCAAACAATCTTCAAGAGCCCTGCTGTCTGACAGATCAATATCTATATAGGTATAGCCTTTTTTATTGTCCAACCGGTTCGGGCCTCTTGACAAGGCATGAATCTTATAGCCCGGTTTGGTCAAAAAGAGTTTTACCAGTTTCTGGCCCAATAATCCGTTACTTCCCGTGATGACAACTTTTTTCAAAGCGAATTTTTTTTCTAAAACAATTTATTAAGTTTCTGAATTTCTTCGGGCCTACCGATAACGATCAGTTTTGATTTGGGCACCAACTTGGTAGAAGCATCCGGATTAATGATATATTCCCTGTTGGGGGTTTTAAAACCTATTACCGTGCAACCCGTGCGTTTTCTGAGATCTAGATCAAAAATGGATTTGTTGGTATATTCTTCAGGCAAGTCCTCGATGATCAACTCTTCAATATTCGAGGAGCTCTCCCCTTCTATCGAAAGCCTGTCAATAAATTCAATAATATCCGGGGTGATGACCAGTGAAGCCATGTGGGCCCCGCCCAGTTTATCCGGCATGATCACATTGTCTGCTCCGGCCACCTTTAGTTTCCTGTAAGAAGAATCATTGGACGCCCTGCTTACAATGGTACATTCTTTATTGAGTTGCCTCGAAGAAAGCACGACATACAAATTATCGGCATCAGATGGCAAGGTCGTTATCATGCTGGAGGCCTTTGCGATACCGGCAGACTCTAAAGCCTCATCACTCGTGGCATCTCCTTTTACATAGAGCAGTGTTCCTTCTGCTTCAATCTCCATGATCAGCTCCGGATCACTTTCTATGATGACGCAATCTTTCTTGTAACTTTTTAACCTGGCCATAGCCTGCCTTCCATTTCGGCCAAAGCCGCATACAATGGTATGACCTTCCATTTTTTGAATTTTTCTCTGCACCTGCTTCAATTTAAGTTCTTCAATTAATTTATTATTGGATATATAATCCGTAATCACGGAAACAATATAACCGAACAGCGCAATGCTGGTTATGATCAGAAAAATCGTAAAGATCTTTGACTCGTCATCAAGTGGCTGCACTTCCTTAAACCCGACCGTCGACACTGTAATAACTGTCATGTACAAGGCGTTGATCCAGCCGTAATCAGCAATGAGCACAAACCCCGTGGTTCCTAAAAAAATAAGTATGAACAACAGGCCTAATGCTATATAGAACTTTGATTTTATAAAACCTCTTTTAAACGCCAATACTTGTTTTTTTTTAATGCTACAAATCAAAAACTGAAGTTCTTTTGGTGTACACCATATCTTTTAACCGCAATAAAAAAGCCAGGGTAAGATAAATGCCAAATGAAAGACCTACGGTAACAAAAGAAATATATATAAAAAAAAGCCTTACATTCGTTGCCCTCATACCTAATTTATCAGCAAATCGAGCCGATACATCAAAGCCTCTCATCTCAAAAAAGTGTCGTATGGAATGAATAAATTTCAAGCTTTATTTTTTATTGCAATTTATAAAAATAAAATTTACAATACATGTATAATTTAAAACTGCTTTCATTTAATTAAATTTGCTGTTTTTCCAAGATTCAATGAGTACACAACAGGAATACATAGAGGTTCTCGGCGCCAGGGTCCATAACTTAAAGAATATAGACGTTCGCATCCCCAGGGAAAAACTGGTGGTGATCACGGGCCTGAGTGGTAGCGGAAAATCCTCACTGGCCTTTGACACGATCTATGCAGAAGGTCAACGCAGGTACATTGAGACCTTTTCTGCCTATGCAAGGCAATTTCTCGGCGGACTTGAAAGACCTGATGTGGATAAGATTGAAGGCCTGTCTCCGGTCATTGCGATCGAGCAGAAAACCACCAGTAAAAGCCCCAGGTCAACGGTTGGTACCATCACCGAGGTTTATGATTTTCTCAGGCTGCTCTATGCAAGGGTCGGTATTGCTCATTCTTATCATACCAATGAAAAAATGGTCAGTTATACTGACGAGCAGATACAAGAACTGATATTGAAAGACTTCAAGGATCAAAGGACCATGATCCTTGCACCGGTCATCAAATCAAGAAAAGGGCATTACAGGGAATTGTTCCAGCAGATTTCGAAACAGGGGTTTGTGCGCGTCCGTGTTGACGGAGAGATCATGGAGATCGAAAAAGGAATGAAACTGGACCGCTATAAAACCCATGACATAGAAATTGTCATTGACCGTCTTGTCGTTCATGAGAATTCGGAAAAAAGACTGATGGAAAGTATCAGAACAGCAATGTATCACGGTGACGAAACGCTTATGGTGATTGCAACTGATGATGAAAAGGAAACTCTGGTCCCCAGGTATTTCAGTCGGAACCTGATGTGTCCGACTACAGGAATATCTTACCCCAAACCTGAACCCAACTCCTTTTCTTTTAACTCTCCCAAAGGAGCATGCGAAAAATGTAACGGCCTGGGAAAAATACACGAGATCAATTTTGAGCTGATCATTCCGGACAAAAGGGTTTCGATTAAAAATGGTGGCCTTGCCCCCATTGGAGAAGAAAAAAAGTCTTGGATTTTCAAGCAACTGGGGCATATCGCTGAAAAATACGGCTTTGCTTTGAGTGATCCCATCATGAAAATTCCTGAGGAGGCTATGGAACTGATCCTTTATGGTGGAAAAGAAAAACTTGAGATCAATTCAAAGGAACTCGGTGTTTCCAGAAAATATGAAATTGATTTTGAAGGCATCAGTAATTTTATTCTCAACCAGTATCAAGACAGTCAATCCCGTTCTATCAGGCGTTGGGCCAAAGGGTTCATGGACGAAGTAGATTGTCCGGTTTGTCAAGGACAACGCCTGAAAAAAGAATCCCTGCATTTCAAAATAAATGAAGCTTCGATAGCCGATCTGGCAGCAATGGACATTGACCACCTAGCCATATGGTTCGACGAGCTGGAAGATAAACTTACTGAAAAGCAATTAATTATCGGATCTGAGATCGTCAAGGAACTCAGGACAAGGATACAATTCCTGCTGGATGTTGGTTTGAACTACCTGGCACTCAGCCGCGGATCCAAAACCCTTTCAGGTGGGGAAGCCCAGCGCATCAGGCTTGCCACTCAAATTGGCTCCCAGCTGGTGGGCGTATTGTACATTCTGGACGAACCCAGTATCGGACTGCATCAAAGGGATAATGTCAAATTGATAGCGTCACTTCAAAAGCTTAAAGATCTTGGCAATTCTGTTCTTGTTGTCGAACACGACAAAGACATGATGATCTCATCAGACTATGTCATAGATATTGGCCCTGAGGCCGGCAAGCACGGTGGAGAAATCATCAGTATTGGTACTCCAAAGGACTTGCTTAACAGCAAAACCCTGACTGCTGATTACCTGAACGGCACCAGGACTTTTAAGATTCCCGAGCTTCGGCGAGAGGGTAATGGCAAGCAAATCATTCTCAAAGGCGCCAGGGGGAACAACCTTAAAAATGTAACGCTGAACGTGCCTCTTGGTAAGCTTATAGGAGTTACCGGGGTTTCAGGCAGTGGCAAGTCATCACTGATCAACGAAACCCTGTACCCCATTCTGAACAAGCACATCTATAAGGCCGTGAAAGAACCGCTTCCTTACAGTTCTATAAGCGGGCTTGAACATATTGATAAGGTTATTGATGTCAATCAAACAGCTATTGGAAGGACGCCGCGATCAAACCCCGCCACCTATACGGGTGTGTTTTCGGAGATTCGCAGTTTATTTGCAAAAACGCCGGAAGCCCAGATCAGAGGCTATAAACCAGGACGATTCTCTTTTAATGTAAAACAGGGGCGATGTGAAACCTGCATGGGCGGAGGAGTCAGGGTCATCGAAATGAACTTCCTGCCTGATGTACAGGTTGAATGTGAAACCTGTCAGGGAAAAAGATTTACCCGGGAAACCCTTGAGATCAGGTATAAGGGAAAATCCATATCTGATGTCCTGAACATGACTATTGATGAAGCCGTTTCATTTTTTGAGAACATTCCCAAGATCTATTTAAAATTGAAGACCATCAAAGACGTTGGTCTGGGTTATATTACCCTCGGGCAACAGTCTACCACCTTGTCTGGTGGAGAAGCACAACGTATCAAACTAGCTGCGGAACTCTCAAAGCGAGACACCGGAAATACTTTTTACATTCTTGATGAACCAACTACCGGCCTGCATTTTGAAGACATCAGTATTTTAATGCGGGTATTGAACAAACTCGTTGAAAAAGGAAATACGGTATTGATCATTGAACACAATCTTGACGTGATCAAATTATGCGATCACATCATTGATATCGGGAAAGAAGGAGGCATGAAAGGAGGGCAGATACTGTGTACCGGTACCCCTGAAAAAATAAGCCTGAACAAAAAAAGCTATACGGCTGACTTCTTAAAAAAAGAACTAAATTTATAAGATTTTATTATTCTGTGTAAATCAAATAAAAAATTGCTTATGGCCCCAAATGAAAAGAAAAATATCGGACAAAACTTAAAGCAGAAAACCTGGAATGAAATCAAGGCCAATGATTCCTGGGCCATTTTTAAGGTTATGAGCGAGTTTGTTGACGGTTTCGAAAAAATGAGCCGTATAGGACCTTGTGTAAGTGTATTTGGCTCTGCCAGGACAAAACCTGGGGACACCTATTACGAATTGGCGGAAAATATTGCTTTTCAACTCACACAGCACGGATATGGTGTTATAACAGGAGGTGGGCCCGGCATTATGGAAGCGGGTAACAAAGGGGCGCACAGAGGAGGTGGCGTTTCTGTTGGATTAAACATCGACCTGCCTTTTGAACAAAAAGACAATTCGTATATAGACCAGGACAAAAACCTGCAATTCGATTATTTCTTTGTCAGAAAAGTGATGTTTGTAAAATATGCCCAGGGCTTTGTTGCCTTGCCCGGTGGATTTGGCACCCTGGACGAACTCTTTGAGGCCATAACCCTGATCCAAACCAAAAAAATAGAAAAGTTTCCAATTGTGCTTGTCGGAACCCAATTCTGGAAGGGCCTGATTGGGTGGATAAAAGAAACCATGCTCAAACAAAACGGAAATATCCACGAAGATGACCTAGACCTCTTTCAGGTTGTTGACACGGCTGAAGAAGTAATTGAAATCATTGATTCCTTCTATAAAAAGCACCTGCTAAGTCCTAATTTTTGATCCCTTTTCAACACAACTGTTAAAACCAAAATCTTGCCTCATAAAAAAATCATATATGCGATCCTATTGTTTGTGCCCCTTCTTTTCTTTGCACAAAACAATAAGATTTCTATAGAAGCACAGCTGCAAGAAGGCAATAAACTGATGATCCATCAGGAGATCACTTATTTCAATGTCTCAGATACCACACTTGACACTTTGTACTTACTGAATTGGGCCAATGGATACAAAGACCGCAACACACCCCTGTCAAAAAGGCTGATCGAAAATTACAACAAGTCACTGCATTTTGCCAAACCTGAGGACCGGGGCTATTCCAGGATTGAACATATAAGGCAAGAGGAGAAGGATCTCATGTTCGAAGTTCCGGAAAAGGCTAGCGATCTGGTCAAACTTTTGCTGCCGGCACCATTGGCACCGGGAGATTCAGTTCATTTCAGCCTGGTGTATGAAGTAAAGATCCCCCTTGACAAGTTTACGCGATACGGACGGAACGGTACCAATTATAATTTGCGATACTGGCATATCACCCCGGCTGTTTTCGATAACAAATGGTATTTATTATCCAATTTGAATATGGATGATTACTACGTACAGCCCAGTGACTATCATATCAATTTCAGGATACCCATGGGCTATACCCTGCACACCGACCTGAACAGCGAAGTGAGTTTGGAGGCAAATGAGGTGCTGTATAAACTTCAGGGCAAGAACAGATTGGATATAGAACTGAACATCCAGCTCAACAATGATTTTTCTGTGTACCAGTCAAGTGGCCCGGAGATCATTACCAATCTGCAGAGCAAGAACCTCACCGAAAATATTAAAACGGACGTGATCCAGCGGCAGCTGGATTTTATTGATGCATATCTGGGGGCTTACCCCCATGAGAAGCTTCTGGTGAACAGGACATCTTATCTGAAACAGCCTGTTTATGGTTTCAATCAGCTGCCCAAAAAAATGAACCCCTTCTCCGGCATTTTCGAATGGGACATCAAACTGTTCAAAGCCTTAACCGGCCGCTATATCGAAAACACCCTGATCATGAACAAAAGAGAGGATGCCTGGTTACCTGACGGAATCCAGATCTATCTCATGATGGCCTATGTAAACCAGTACTATCCCGAGGTCAAGGCCATTGGGAATATTTCTAAAAAATGGGGAATCAACAGGTTCAATATCTCAAAACTCGATTTTAATGGGAAATATCCTTTTGTTTATCAATTTTCAGCAAGAAAGCAACTCGACCAGGCCTTGACAACCCGGTCAGACTCCTTGTCCAATTTCAATTTAAAACTGGTAAATCGATACAAGTCTGGACTGGGGCTGCGTTACCTTGAATCCTATTTGAATGACAGCATCATCAGGAGCAGCCTTAAAGATTATTACGAGCAAAACGTACTTTCATTTTCCAAAAGTGATCAGTTCAATGATATCCTAAGAGGAAAAACAGATAAAAACCTGGACTGGTACTTCAATGATTACCTGAAAACCAGGAAAAAAATCAATTATACGCTTAAAAAAGTCGAAACAGAAGGCGATTCGGTTAAGGTCAAGATCAAAAATACAAGCAACTTTAGTGCCCCGATCACTTTATATGGAATTGACCAAAGGAGGATCGTGTTCAAAAAATGGTTTGAGCCCATTCCTGATGAAAAAACGGTCACAGTTTCCAAAAATGAGATTGACAGGCTGAGTTTGAATTTTGAATACCTCTATCCTGAAAGCAACCTGAGGGACAATTGGGAACGACTTGACAAAAAATTGTTCAACCGGCCGGTTAAACTTACTTTTTACCGCGACATAGAAGATCCTCATTACAATCAGGTTTTTTACAAACCTTTGATCGCCTATAATTTTTATGATGGTTTTCTTTTAGGGCCCAACATATACAACCAGGCCCTGTTCAAGAAAAAATGGCTTTATTCCATTGCCCCTGTTTACGGTTTTAAAAGTCGTGTGATAACAGGATCCGTGGCCTTTGCTTATGAACACCTTCCTGAAGAGACCAGTATTTACCGGTACCGCGCGGGATTCTCAGCGAGCAGGTCCCATTATGACAATGACCTGACTTTCAACAAATACAGTCCTTTTGTAAGGATTGATTTTAAACGAAAAAGTTTAAGGGATGTCGGAGGCCGCAGCCTTGTGGCGCGCCTGGTAGGGGTAGACAAAGAATTACCGGACAACGCAATCGATCCCGAGACCTATCAGTACAATGTATTCAATGTGCGTTATGCTTATTCCAAACCTGAAATCATCAATGACCTGAGGTATTTTGCGGATTTTCAATACCACAAAGATTTCAGCAAAGTATCACTGGACCTGAGGTATCGTAAACTGACAGATATAGACAGGTATCTGGATTTCAGATTGTTTTTCGGCTCATTTTTGAACAATAACACAGACACAGATTTCTTTAGCTTCGCCTTAGATCGTCCGAGTGATTACATGTTTGACCTCAATTATCTTGGCCGCTCAGAAGCTTCTGGTTTTTTAAGTCAGCAGGTCATCATTACTGAAGGAGGTTTCAAATCGTCCTTTGAGGATGCCTACGCAAACCAATGGATGCTTACTTCTAACTTCAGCATCGGCCTATGGCGCTGGATAGAGCTGTACGGAGATGCCGGCTTCTTTAAGGACCATGGTACAAAAACCCGCTTTAAATATGACAGTGGCATCAGGCTCAATTTTGTTCACAATTTTCTGGAACTATACTTCCCGCTGCAATCCAGTCTGGGCTTCGAACCGGGAATGTCTGATTATGCAAGCAGGATCAGGTTTGTACTCACCATTGACCCCGTGAGAATTTACAACCTCATCAAACGTGGATTCTATTGATCAAAAGTTTTTTTAATATCTAAATTGGGTACAAACTCGTTATCAGGCACTTAGGAAAATTAAAAAATGCTTATATTTTTTGTATATTTGCGCAACTCCCAATTGCATGCAAATATGATAAAAAACGCGCCGAAAATCTCGAATAAATTATCTTTTCAGGAATTCCAAAAAGAAGTTCTTCAGGATTATAAAACAGCTGTTATCAGCCGGGAATGCAGTACTTTAGGAAGGCGCGAAGTACTCACAGGAAAGGCAAAATTCGGAATATTCGGATCCGGAAAGGAACTACCCCAACTTGCCATGGCAAAAGTTTTTCAAAAAGGAGACTGGAGGTCAGGTTATTACAGAGACCAGACCTTTATGATGGCCATAGGCGAATACAGCCCGCGACATTTTTTCTCGAGCCTTTACGCGCATCCGGACATCAAGGCTGATTCATATTCCGCCGGAAGGCAGATGAACGGACACTTTGCCACACACTCACTCAATGATGACGGGACCTGGAAGCGGTTGACAGAACAATATAATGTGAGTTCTGATATTTCGCCCACTGCGGGTCAGATGCCACGGTTACTTGGCCTTGCTGAAGCTTCAAAAAAATTTAAAAACATAAAGGATCTCGATCCCGATCATCAATTTTCAAATCAGGGAAATGAAGTGGCCTGGGGCACCATTGGAAATGCCAGCACTTCTGAAGGGCCATTTTTTGAAACCATCAATGCCGCAGGAGTATTGAAAGTACCCATGGTCATCAGCATATGGGATGATGCCTATGGCATCTCGGTGCATTCAAAATACCAGACCACCAAAGAAAGCATTTCAGAAATCCTTAAAGGATTTCAGAGAGACGAAAAAGGCTCAGGATATGAAATCTTTGTTGTCCAGGGATGGAATTATTCCCAGTTGATCGATGTTTATACCAAAGCATCAAAAATAGCCCGTGAAGAGCACGTACCCGTGCTGATCCACGTAAAAGAGCTCACACAGCCCCTGGGACATTCCACTTCGGGATCACATGAAAGATATAAGAGTAAAGAAAGGCTTGAATGGGAAAAAGAATTCGATTGCAATCGTAAAATGAGAGAATGGATCCTGAGTTTTGAATTGGAAGATTCAGACGGTGAAGTCTTGAAATTCGTTGAAAGTGAAGCCGAGCTGGACGCCCTCGAAAAAGAAGCAAAACAGATCGTTTCCAAAGCCAAAAGAGAATCGTGGAATGATTTTATGCAACCCATGCTGGAAGAGAGAAGTGCCTTGCTGAAATTATTGGGCCAGGCCGCCCAGAAAAGTGAAAATGAGATCTTTTTAGAAAAACTGAAAAGGGAACTGGCGGCCATTGACGAACCCATAAGAAAAAATATCCTGACCATCGGCAGGAAAAGCCTGATGTACCTCAGAGAAGAAACTTTTAAAGAAAAAGAACTCCTCCAGAACTGGATCAAGGATTACCAGGAGATCCAGCAACCCAAATACAGTGCGCATCTTTACAGTGAGCATGACAACAAGGCAACAAACATCCCGGAGACAGAACCTCAGTACGATGAGGATTCTGAAGAAGCCGATGCAAGGCTGGTGATCAGGAACAATTTTGATGCCCTGCTGACCAGGTACAAGGAGATACTTATTTTCGGAGAAGATTCGGGTAAGATCGGCGACGTCAACCAGGGG
>CBDUAP010000102.1:0-10816 GCA_965365165.1 uncultured Flavobacteriaceae bacterium | reverse complement strand
TTAAGTGGGGAATTAGGGGCAATAATTACACAAAGAACACCTGTTTTAAGAGTAGCTAATGAAACGGAAACCTATTATTACGATAAGTTAGGCATAAAAATGCCATTATCTGATAATTATTCTGCAAGGGTTCCTATAACCACTGATACAATTTCGGGTCAAGGAGAATTAGACATTATTATTTTGTCAAATACCATTAAGGATGATGATTTTCTTAGAAAACAAATTATTGGTGTGGACCAGGTTAAAGGATCTCCCAATAGTCAATTTGAATTGCAGACCAGAATAGGGGATCAAAGAATTATTTTCGGGGATTTGTCCCGGATGGAAGAAAAAATTGCGAAGCTGAAAATATTTTATCAAAAAATGATGTTGGACAGTACCATAAATAACTATAAATCGATAAACCTAAAATTTCATAACCAGATTGTTTGTGAAAAATAAATATTATGGACAATAACAATATTGCAGTAGGATTAGACATCGGAACAACCAAGATCGTTGCGATGGTAGGCAGGCAGGATGCTTATGGCAAGATAGAAGTGTTGGGTACCGGGAAGGCCAAGAGTTTAGGGGTCCACAGAGGGGTGGTAAACAATATCACTCAGACCATTCAATCTATACAGCAAGCAGTTGATGAGGCAGAAAATGCCTCAGGTGAAAAAATAGGTACTGTGGTTGTCGGGATTGCCGGCCAGCACATCAGAAGCTTGCATCACAGTGACTATATTACGAGATCAAATTCAGATAAGGTTATTGATGAGAATGACATAGAAAGGCTGATCAATCAGGTTTATAAGCTTGTCATGCTGCCCGGTGAAGAAATTATACACGTACTGCCGCAGGATTTCAAGGTTGACGGTCAGGCCGAAATCAAAACACCTATTGGGATGTACGGCGGACGACTCGAGGCTAATTTTCATGTGGTTGTGGGTCAGGTATCCTCTATCAGAAATATAGGCAGATGCATCAAAAGCGCGGGATTAGAGTTGGGGAGCATTACCCTGGAGCCTTTGGCCTCTGCTGATGCGGTTTTAAGCCAGGAAGAAAAAGAAGCAGGAGTGGCTTTGATCGATATCGGTGGCGGAACCACGGATCTTGCCATATTCAAAGATGGTATCATCAGGCATACTTCGGTGATCTCATTCGGAGGAAACGTGATTAGCGAAGATATTAAAGAAGGTTGCTCTATTATTGAAAAGCAGGCTGAGTTGCTAAAAACAAAGTTTGGCTCGGCATGGCCTGGTGAGAATAAGGAAAATGAAATCGTATCCATTCCTGGTTTGCGGGGCAGGGAGCCGAAGGAGATTACCCTGAAAAACCTTTCGAAGATCATCCACGCGAGGGTTGTGGAGATCGTTGAGCAGGTTTTTCTTGAAATCAAGAATTACGGTCACGAAGAAAGCAAGAAAAAACTGATCGCCGGTATCGTACTGACAGGGGGAGGCGCCCAGTTAAAACATATCAAGCAACTGGTTGAATACATTACCGGAATGGATACACGAATCGGATATCCGAATGAGCATCTGGCCAGTAATTCTGATAGTGAATTATCGAGCCCCTTGTACGCCACTGTAGTGGGTCTTTTGATGAAGGGCTTGAAAGAAAACGAAAAAAGTGAAAAGATCCGGTCCGAAATCGAAGTAGATTCCTTAAAGGCCGTACCAAAGTCAGAAAAAGAAGCGAAGAAAACAATTTTTGAGAAATGGGGCGAGAAGTTTAGAGATTTTTTAGATAACGCTGAATAACAATACAACCCGAATAAATAAAATAAAGTTATGAGTTTAGAATTTAGTAATTTATCTTTTGATTTACCAAAAAATCAATCCAATGTCATTAAAGTGATTGGCGTCGGCGGAGGCGGGAGTAATGCTATAAATCATATGTACAACAAAGGCATCAAAGGAGTTGATTTTGTAGTCTGCAACACAGATGCTCAGGCGCTTCAAAGCAGCCCGGTTCCTTATAAAATTCAATTGGGTGCAACTTTGACCGAGGGGTTGGGTGCAGGAGCGAATCCTGAAATAGGGGAGCAGTCTGCCATGGAAAGCATGGAGGATATTAAAAATATGCTCAATACCAAATCTAAAATGCTGTTTATCACGGTAGGAATGGGTGGTGGTACAGGTACAGGTGCGGCTCCGGTGATTGCCAAGATAGCTCAGGATCTTGATATTTTGACGGTCGGAATTGTGACCATACCTTTTTCTTTTGAAGGAAAAATGAGAAATGAGCAGGCGCAGCAGGGGATCGAGAAACTTCGTGCTCACGTAGATTCTCTGGTAGTGATCAATAACAACAAACTCAGAGAGGTGTATGGCAACCTTGGATTCAAAGCAGGATTTTCAAAGGCTGATGAGGTTCTCTCAACTGCGGCAACAGGTATCGCCGAAGTGATCACCCACCATTATACACAAAACATTGATCTTAGGGATGCAAAAACAGTATTGTCAAACAGCGGCACGGCGATCATGGGATCGGCTCAGTCATCAGGATCCAACAGAGCACAAAATGCCATAACCAAGGCGCTCGATTCACCTTTGTTGAATGACAATAAGATAGAAGGTGCCAAGAATGTGTTGTTGCTTATTGTATCCGGGACTTCTGAAGTTACCATTGACGAGATTGGAGAGATCAATGATTATATTCAGTCTGAAGCAAAAACCAATGTAGACATCATTATGGGTGTCGGAGAGGACGAATCACTGGGTGACGCCATATCTGTTACCATCATAGCCACCGGTTTTAATCCTGAAATGCAAAACGAGATCTCAAAGACCGAATCTCAGAAGATTGTTCACAAACTGGTTGAAGAAAGAGAGCAAAGGATTTTGCCAAAGAAGGAAAAACCTGTTGCCGAGGTACCTGAAGTTACGCGATACGAGTTAAAGGAAGAAGATTTTACAGAAGAAAGAGAAGTGGTCCAAAAAAAGGAGGAAAAAGAGATGCTTAACAATATGAACGTGACTTATGAAGAGGTCAATACCAGTCACGAGGCGGATTTTGAAATTACCAATGTGACCCCGGAACCTCAATTGTCTGACGAGAAAGAAGAAGAAGAAAGTGAAAATCAAATTTCTTTCACCTTTGACCTTCCAATTCAAAATGCTGAGAAGAAAGAGACTCAGAATGTCAATGTGACAAAAAAAATGAACATAAATGATATTGAGATTGTGGGTCTTGAAGTGATCAAGCCCGAGCCTGCTCCAAATCAGGACACAGTTCGTTACACTCTTGAAGATGAATTTGCAGCCGAATTAAAGACGCTCAGAAGTATTTCTGAAGAAGAACAGGACAAGCAAGAGGATGAAAATCTAAATTTTGAACTCAAGGTAAAGAAACGTGATGACATTGACAATAATGTGGAAGAAGCATTAGAAGACAAAGACATTTCTCCGATGAACCTTACCATTGAAGAATTGAGGAACAGGGCAGAGATCAGAAGGAAAAAAATGAAGGATTTCAATTATAAATTTGTTAATAAATTCAATCAGAATATTGACGATATAGAAAGCCAGCCGGCTTATAAGCGCATGGGAGTCGACCTTGATGAAGTGCCTACTTCGTCGGAAAGCGATAAGAATAATTCAAGAATGACATTGGGAACTGATGACAATGATGAAATTCAACTCAGATCCAATAATTCTTTCTTGCACGATAATGTTGATTAGTTTTAGTTTTAGTTAGTGGGAAGATCCGGAGTAAGATTTTATTTTACTCCGGATTTTTATTTTGAATCGAATCTACATTCGGTTTTGAAGGGTGCGGCATCCATAGTGTGCTTAAAGAAATCTTTGAGCAGATGATATAAAAAAAGCGACCTTACAGGGTCGCTTTTTGAATTTTTGAATATATTATTTTGTTTAGTCCAGGCTCACAACTTCTTCCTGTGCCATAAGGGCGAAGAACTTGTTGAGATTAGGCATTATTATAATATTAGTTCGTCTGTTTCTTGCTCTGTTCTTGTAAGAAGAATTGTCAGTCAACGGGACGTAGCTGCTTCGGCCCGCAGGGATTAATCTTGCAGGATCAACTTTGTATTTATTTTGCAATAACCTTACAATTGCAGTGGATCTTTTAACACTTAAATCCCAGTTGTCAACGATTGTTTCTGTATGTATACCCTTTGAATCTGTATGACCTTCTATCATCACATCAATGCTTGGTTCAGCGTTGATCACGTCAGCTAATTTTGACAATAACGGATGTGCGTTTCTGCTTACTGTATAACTTCCAGAATTGAATAAAAGACTGTCGGCTACAGATATCATTACCACGGTTTGATCTATCTCTACATCTATGTCCCCTCCATTGTCCATATTATTTTCATCAATAGACTGCTTTAGATTATAAGATATGGCAACATTCATAGAATCTTTAAGCGTTTTGGCATCGGCCAGTGCCTCTGCAGGTAATTTGGCTAAGGCTACTTCTAAATTGGCTTTCATATTTGCTGACATGACGGTTGAATTGTCTGCCAGAAACTCCATTTTCTGATTATTACTGTCCTGCAAATTTTGATTGTCTGCCTGTAAAGAATTGATTTGAGAATTATAAATCTCAACTCTTTTTTCAATTTTAGCAAATTTTGCTTCCAGGGCTTCTTTTTCCACAGTGGTCTTCTGAAGGTCACCTCTGGTTTCCATTAAATCTTCTTCTAACTGTACATACTTCTTTTTCGATACGCATGAAGTCAGCAACGTTACTGCGACTATCAATGCAAGGCCTTTTTTGATCATAGTTTTAAATTTTAAGTTCATTTAGTTTTACTAATAGTTATTTTTCTGTTTGGAAAAAGACCCGACAAGAGCCTTTTCTTTTTAAAACGCTTCAAAACTAAGGTTGAATTCTGAAGACAATCTTAATATTTTGAAGATTCAAGGAATAAATGTAAAAATGTTAAAAAGTTTTGCGGCTGATAACGAGTGGGATATACCTGTTTAATAAGTCATGTCGAAAAAAAAGACAGTGAAATTCACTGTCTTTTTAATCATATTGTTAACATGTCCTAATTTATACGCCCGGGAGGTCTCCATGGCCTTTGACCGGCAGGTTGCTTTCTCCCATGAGGTATAGGTCTACTTCACGGGCTGCTTCTCTTCCTTCATTGATGGCCCAGACAATTAGGGACTGTCCTCTTCTCATGTCTCCTGCCGTGAAAATGTGAGGCACATTGGTTTGGTAATTACTGGCTTTAAAATTTGTCCTTTCATCCAGTTCGAGGCCAAGCTGGTCGCTCAAGGTGTTTTCGGGTCCTGTAAAGCCGAGTGCCAGAAGAACCAAATCACAGGGCCATGTTTTCTCTGTACCTTCCTTTTCAATAAGCTGTGGTCTTTGTCCGGGAACCAGTTTCCATTCCACTTCGACCGTTTTAAGTGCAATCAGTTCATTTTTATCATTGGTAACGAATTCTTTGGTGTTGATCAGCCAGTTTCGCTCGCAACCTTCTTCGTGAGATGAGGAGGTTTTTAGTTGCAGGGGCCAAAAGGGCCAAGGAGTTTTTTCACTTCTTGCAAGGGGAGGCTTGGGCATGATCTCAAAGTTGGTCACAGACCTTGCTCCCTGCCTGTTGGAGGTTCCAATACAATCTGAACCTGTATCTCCGCCACCGATAACGATAACGTCTTTATCTTTTGCTGAAATAGTTTCCTGGCTGTATTCAATTCCGTATAACGATTTGGTTTGCTGGGTCAGGAAATCCATGGCTTGTTCCACTCCTTTGGCATCCGAGCCCTTGGTGGGCAGGTTCCTGCTTTTTGTTGCGCCGCCACAAAGTACCACAGCATCAAATTCGTTCAACTCTTCAACAGCATAATTCACTCCAATGTGCGCATTTGTTCTAAAGCTAATTCCTTCTTCCTCTAAAATATGGATCCTGCGGTCAATAACCTCTTTTTCCAATTTAAAATTGGGAATTCCGTAGCGCAGTAAACCACCTACGGCATCATCTCTTTCAAAAACCGTTACCAAATGACCGGCCCTGTTTAGCTGCTGGGCAGCTGCGAGACCGGCTGGTCCGGATCCAACTACGGCAACTTTTTTACCTGTTCTTTCTGAAGGAGGTGCGGCAACGATCCAACCTTCTTCAAATCCTTTTTCCACAATATTTTTTTCAATATTCTCTATGGAAACCGGATCTTCTATCAAGCCAAGGACACACGCTTTTTCGCAAGGTGCGGGGCAAAGCCTTCCTGTGAATTCAGGAAAATTATTCGTTGAATGCAGTATTTCTAGCGCTTTTTTCCATTCACCCTTATAGATCAGATCGTTGAAATCCGGTATTAAATTTCCAAGCGGACATCCGCTGTGGCAAAAAGGAATTCCACAATCCATGCATCTGGCACCTTGTCTTTCCTGTTCTTTGGTGTTTAACGGAAGGGTAAATTCTTTGAAATCTTTAAGCCTTTCTTCTACTGCTTTGTTTTTTTCATCAATCCTGTCAAACTCAATAAATCCTGTTATTTTTCCCATAATTAAACTGTTTGTTGTGCTGCTTTTTCTTCAGCTAATCTCTCCAATGCTTTCTTGTAATCTGTTGGGATTACTTTAATGAACATGTCTGCGTGTTTGTCCCAATCTTCAAGTATCTGAAGTGCTTTTGAACTTTCAGTGGCGTGATAATGATTCTGTATCAAGGCAAAGAGTCCTTGCGAATCTTCATCAGATGGTTTTTCAAGCTCTACCATTTCAGTGTTGCACAAACCATTTACGAATCGGTTTTCAGGATCATAAACGTATGCAATACCTCCGCTCATACCTGCTCCAAAATTGCGGCCTGTTTTACCCAGTACCACAACTTTTCCGCCTGTCATGTATTCACAACCATGGTCTCCCACGCCTTCGACAACTGCTGTTATCCCTGAATTCCTCACGCAAAACCTTTCTCCTGCAACACCATTGATATAAGCTTCTCCCTTTGTGGCTCCGTAAAAACACACATTACCAATAATTATGTTCTCGTCAGCTATAAAAGTTGCCTTCTCAGGTTTTTTAACGATCAGTTTGGCTCCGGAAAGACCTTTGCCGAGATAATCGTTTGAATTTCCTTCGATCTTCAGTGTCAGTCCTTTTGTTGCAAAAGCACCAAAACTCTGTCCTGCTGACCCCGTAAAATTGACCTGTAAGGTATTTTTAGGCAAGCCGTTGGCGCCGTATATTTTTGAGATCTCATTACTGATGATGGCCCCAACAGAACGATCTGTATTCGCAATGGGGTAATGCAATTGCATTTTCTCTTTTCGATAGATGGCCGGGTGTGCATCTTTGATGATTTCAAAATCGAGGGCACCCTCAATGTCATGGTGCTGAACTTCTGTATTGCGTATCACTTTTTCATGGTAGTCAGAAGGTTGATACAATATATTGGAAAGATCTATGCCTTGTGCCTTGTATTGCTCAATGGCTGTTTTCGCATTTATTTTTTGCGACTGGCCAATCATTTCTTTAACGGTCCTGAACCCAAGTGAAGCCATGATCTGTCTTAATTCTTCTGCTACGAAATACATGAAATTGATCACGTGTTCCGGGGTACCTTTAAAGTTTTTCCTCAGTTCAGGGTCTTGTGTGGCAATTCCAACCGGACAGGTATTCAAATGACATTTTCTCATCATGATACATCCTGAGGCCACCAAAGGTGCGGTTGCAAAACCAAATTCCTCTGCACCCAGGAGGCAGGCAATCGCAACATCCCGTCCTGTTTTCAATTGTCCGTCACACTCCAGAACAACCCTGCTTCTCAGGTTGTTTAATACCAGGGTTTGCTGAGCCTCTGCAATACCAAGTTCCCAGGGGAGTCCGGCATGTTTCAGCGAGGTCAGTGGAGAGGCGCCGGTTCCGCCGTCATAACCTGAGATGAGGATGACATCTGCTTTGGCTTTTGCTACCCCTGCTGCGATGGTTCCCACACCCACTTCAGAAACCAGTTTTACATTGATTCTGGCATCCCTGTTGGCGTTCTTCAGGTCAAAAATCAACTGGGAGAGATCTTCAATGGAATAAATATCATGGTGAGGTGGTGGCGATATGAGCCCTACATAAGGAGTTGAGTTTCTCACTTCAGCAATCCATGGAAATACTTTTTCACCGGGAAGCTGTCCTCCCTCTCCTGGTTTGGCACCCTGAGCCATTTTGATCTGTATTTCCTCTGCGTTTGTAAGGTAATTGCTAGAAACACCAAACCTGCCCGACGCGACTTGCTTGATCGCACTGTTCCTACTGTCACCATTGAGGTCCTTTCTGAACCTTTTAAGGTCTTCACCTCCTTCTCCCGAATTACTTTTTCCACCGATGCGATTCATTGCAATCGCCAGGTTTTCATGTGCTTCTTTGGAAATAGAACCATAAGACATGGCACCGGTTTTGAATCTTTTTACGATCTCTGTCCAGGGCTCGACTTCTTCAACTGGGATCGGATCAAGATTTTTAAATTCAAAAAGCCCTCTTAATGTCATCAGATTTTCGCTCTGCTCATTGATCATTTTTGCATATTGATCATAACTCTCTGTATTGTTCATGCGAACCGCCTGCTGCAATTTTGAAACCGTGGTCGGATTGAACATGTGCCTTTCCCCATTTCTTCTCCATCTGTAATCTCCCCCGATATCGAGTTTTAGATTTTTATCAATTTTATTGTTGAAGAAGGCATTTTTATGTCTTTTCGATATTTCTCTTTCTATTTCGTACAAGCCAATACCTTCTATTCTTGAAGGCGTGTTCGGGAAGTATTTATCAGTAAATTTACTGTTCAGCCCGAGGATCTCAAATATTTGTGAGGCTCTGTAAGAATGAAGGGTGGAAATCCCAATCTTATTCATGATCTTCAGGATGCCTTTACCTATGGCCTTGTTGAAATTTTTCACTGCTTCTTCCGAATCGATACCTGAAATCGAACCATTGTTTACCTTTTCACGGATGATCTCATTCACCATATACGGATTGATGGCACTGGCGCCATATCCGAACAAAGTAGCAAAATGGTGGGGTTCACGTGGTTCTGCAGATTCAATGATGATGCCGAATTTCGAGCGTTTTTTTAATTTGTTCAACGAATGATGCAAATAAGAACAGGCCAAAAGTGCCGGGATGGGTCCGTTGGCTTTATTTGCCCCCCGATCACTTAGTATGATGATATTACAGTTTTCGTCAACAGCTTTTGAAGCGTCATGGACAATTTGATCCAGGGCTTTTTCCAGGGCATTGAGTCCTCTTCTGATGTCATAAAGCATGGGAATTTCACGTGCTTTATAATCCGGATGGTCAATATTTTTTATCTTGTCCAGGTCATCATTGGAAATCACGGGGTTTTGGATTTTCAATTTTTTACAATGGCCCGATGCGGTTTCAAAAACATTTCTGTCTTCTCCTATAGCGAGGCTGATGTCGGTTATGATCTCTTCCCGTATTCCGTCAAGCGGAGGATTCGTGACCTGCGCAAACAACTGTTTGAAGTAGTTATACAATAACTGGTGCTGATCCGACAGGATCGCCAGGGGCGTATCCGTTCCCATTGATCCAATTCCTTCTTTACCCGTTTTGGACATTGGGCTGATGATCGTGTCAATGTCTTCCATGGTGTATCCAAACATTCTTTGTCTGGTTTTATAAGGGGTCAATTCGATCGGGCACGTATTACCCGTATATGGAACTTTAGACAGGGGCAGTAAATTTTCGTTGAGCCATTTTCTGTAAGGATGCTTTTTGGTCACTTCATTTTTAACTTCTTCGTCTTCAATGATCTTCCCCTCGTTCATGTCAACCAGGAACATTTTACCAGGCTCTAGTCTGCCATGTCTTACAACGTCTTCGGGTTTGATGTCAAGAACCCCTATTTCAGAAGACATGATCACATATCCTCCTTTGGTCACGGTAAACCGCGAAGGGCGCAGGCCGTTTCGATCGAGCAAGGCACCTATATAATTACCATCAGTAAATGGCACGGAGGCAGGACCGTCCCAGGGCTCCATGATACAGGAGTTGTATTCATAAAAGGCTTTTTTCTCATCCGGCATGGTGAGGTCTTTTTCCCAAGCCTCCGGAACAAGCATCATCATTACTTCTGGCAAAGAACGGCCGGTCATCAATAATAGTTCCACTGCCATATCCATAGAGGCAGAGTCTGATTTTTTTTCAAGTATGATCGGATACAGTTTCTTTATGTCACTGCCAAAAAGATCACTTTTCATGAGTTCTTCCCTGGCTTTCATACGACTCACATTGCCTCTCAGGGTATTGATCTCTCCATTGTGGCACATGAACCTGAAGGGTTGAGCCAGATCCCAGGATGGAGCAGTGTTGGTAGAAAACCTCTGGTGAACCAGGGCAAGACGCGTAACCAGATCCGAATCTGATAAATCAGTATAATAATTCCTTATGTCTTCAGGAATCAAAAGCCCTTTGTAGATGAGTGTGGTTGTTGAAAAGCTTGGAATGTAGAATTGTTTTGCATGCTTTAAACGCGAATCATATATCCTGTGTTCAGCGATTTTTCTTGCTGAATAAATTTTTAAATTCCTGTTTGATAGCATCATTGAGCAGTTCGTATAGGGATCAACAGGACGGAATATAAGTGGGATGGTAGGGACGAATAGCAAATTTTGGCGTTGAATTCGAGGGGACTGAGCTCCTGACCATTTTTTCCAACAAACACCTGTTTGATATAAGGCTCGGAAGCTGCTGCAATTTCACCCAGGTGCTCCGCATTGACAGGCACGTCTCTCCAACCGAGGATATTCAGATTCTGGTTTTTGATTTCGGATTCCAATACTTCAATACAATATTTGTACTGGTTGATTCCTTGAGGCATAAAGATCATGCCTAC
>CBDUAP010000101.1:0-10852 GCA_965365165.1 uncultured Flavobacteriaceae bacterium | reverse complement strand
CACAGGAACAAGTCACAATTATTTCGACAGGTCTGACGGAACATGGAACCAGTTGTGGATAGACAACAAAGGAAATGTTTTAAAATTAAAAGGCCATTTGAAAGATGGAAAAATGGTCCTGAAAGGTGATTTGAAAAAGGGAAAGGAACAAGGGGTCTACGATCAAATAACCTGGTCTCAGAATCAAGATGGGACCGTATCACAGCTATGGGAGGTTTTAGATAAAAAGGACAAACGGGTCAAAACACTATTTTTAGGCATTTACCATAGAAAAGATTGACATTCAATAAGGGCTCAGCCTTCATACGCCCTTTGCCGCTGCATGTTTTAAATATCATACTTTAATTTATTTTTGAGGAAAGTGGATCAATTGTTCCTTGTCCTTATCGGGGATGGCGTAACCTTAATGGCAGAGTTGCGTCCAATGAACAGAATCAAAGTAGAATACTATGGGCCATTTTTTTATCAATTCCCGGGAAGCTCGATTGCGAGCTGGTTGGCGTATTTTAATATTTCTCTTGCTGTTTTTAGGGTTCTCGACTTTAATATTTGCCATCAGGCCACTACTCGGGGATATAACAAAAAGAGAATTTATAGAAAATTACAGTATTATAGTTGTGATGGTTTTAGCCGCGGGAGCTTCCTTAATGGTTCTCGTATCGAGGAAATTACTTGATAAAAAAACTTTTGTTTCACTGGGGCTCACATGGAATAAAAGAGCCTTATATGATTTATTGTTCGGCTTTTTTCTGAGTGGTTTAATGGCCGGACTGATTTTTTTAGTGCTAGCCCTTTTCGGGTTCATCAAATTTGAAGGCTTCAATGATCTTAAGCGCTTTGAGCCTCAAGAAGGAGCTTTTGATTTTGTTCATTTTATGAGCCTCCTGTCTTTGGCTTCAATTGCTGTTTTGTTGGTTGAACATATTTTGGTGGGTTATTGGGAGGAGCTCGTATTCAGGGGCTATCTGTTTCAAAACATGGTGGAAGGTATGGGTAATAAAATTGCCATTGTCATCTCCTGCATTATCTATGGTTTGATTCACGCCGCTAATCCCAATGCAGGAATACTTTCTTCACTTATCATAGTCTTGTTTGGTTTTTTGCGGATCTATGGATATCTCTTGACAAATATGCTATGGCTTTCTATGGGGATGCACATGGGCTGGAATTTCTTTCAGGGACCTGTATTCGGGTTTCATGCCAGCGGTCATGAAATGATCACGGTGATCAAGCAGGCAGACCTTGGCCCTGGATATCTCAGTGGAGGTGATTTTGGTCCGGAAGGCAGTTTGTTGATCATTCCCATCATTTTTTTGGCATTGTGGATCATGCGTTTGTATTCAAGGAGACAATAGTCCGAAGACAGGCCGGTATTTTTTAGAATTATGGAGTTAAAATGCCTTCAGGATTCTGAGAGTGATCATAAATAATATTTTATAGTTCTAATTGGTTTTGAGAAACTTCGTATTTTAGACAAATCAATAGCATTTTATGTATACCAAAAGCACATACAACGCCTGGCAAATGGCGAAATGGACTAGATTCGAAACTTTTTTATTTTTAATAATTGGCTGTTCCTGGGTTGCTGCCTATTTCTTTTTGGACCTGGATTGGCTCAGGATTCCTTGGACACCGTTGGCCTTGATAGGTACGGCAGTAGCTTTTGTGATTGGTTTCCAAAACAATGCAGCTTACGGACGAATTTGGGAGGCAAGAAAGATCTGGGGAGGAATTGTAAATGCCTCAAGGACCTTTGGGATGCTTGTTCGGGACATGGTTACAAATGAGCACGCGGCTGTCAAAAAGACCGAGGAGGAACTCCATACCGAAATACAAGCCCTTACTTACCGTCATATTGCATGGATTACGGCGTTACGTCATGCCATGCGTGTTTTAAAGCCATGGGAAACCACCTCAGGGCATAAAACTAATACGGAATGGGGAATTTATCCGCCTGAACGGGATACTTCAGTAGAGGATGATCTGAGAATTTATCTTTCTGAGGAGGACCTGAATTATGTATTGGAAAAAGACAACAAGCAAACGGCTTTGTTATACCTGCAATCAAGGCATCTCAAAAAATTAAAGGAAACCGGGTATCTTTGGGAATTTTCTTTTCTCGAATTGGAAGTGGTCATTAAAGAACTCATGGCACTTCAGGGGAAAAGCGAAAGAATCAAAAATTTTCCTTATCCACGTCAGTTTGCCACACTCAATCATCTGTTTATGTGGATTTTTGTGATGTTGCTACCCCTGGCTTTGGTCCCACAATTTGCTGATCTTGGAAAAAACATGAGTGATGCTTATCCAATTGCGGGCGAATTTTTCATTTGGTTCACGATACCCTTTTATTTGGCCGTAGCCTGGATATTTCATACGATGGAAAGAATAGGCCGCACCGGCGAAAACCCTTTTGAAGGAACGGCTAATGACGTTCCGATTTCAACCATTGCAAGGGGTATAGAAAAAGACATGAGACAGAATCTCGGTGAATCAAAAGATCAAATCCCGGAACAATTTCCTCAGCGGTACCATGTTCAATTTTAATTGAGCGATTCAAAGGGACATTATTGAATCCTTCTCCTAAGCAAGATTAGTCTTTATGGATTTTTAAACCGTACCATGAAGTGTTTGCTTTGGTTCTGGATTCCATGGCATTGACCATAAAATGGAAAGCCAATGTCAAATGAAGTAAACAACATTACGGATAAATCCTGGTTCTGTTCTTTTTTCATAACTTTAACCTTCAGCGCACAAAAAAAACAGGACTCATGATCAAAATTGGTATAGTTGGTGGTTCAATTGCCGGATGTTCAGCAGCAATTCTTCTTTTAAAAGAAGGGTATGATGTCACAGTCTTTGAAAGATCAAATAAGGCCCTTGTAGGAAGGGGTGGCGGAATCGGAACCTCTACGGAGCTTATTGAAGAGATCATGAAAATTGGGCTGGTAGATCAGGATTTTACCAGTTTGCAAATCAATGAAATGCCTTTTATCGGAAAAAGCAAAATATCAGAATCCTTTGGGAAAAGGGCCTGGTCCCTGCCGATAAATTTTCGTGTGTTCCAATGGAATGAGCTATGGAAGAACCTACGGATCAAGGTCCCGGATACATCTTATCGGGCAGGCACAAAAATTATAAATGCCACTGTATTGGATAATGGAAAGGTGGAATTGATTGCTGAGCATGGTTTTAGGGATGAATTTGATTTGGTCCTGTTTGCGGATGGATACAATTCTTTGGGCAGGAAATTACTTTTTCCGGAATCACGATTGAAGTACAGAGGTTATGTCTTATGGAGGGTTTTGCTTCCGGAAGAGGCAATGGAACCTGCCGGTCCCCTCAAGGATGAGATTCTTCGTTTGTCTTATGCCGGGAACCAGGGGCATACGGTTATGTATTATATCCCGAATCAGGAGGGATCCGTGAAAAAAGGGGAACGGGTGTTTAACTGGGCCGCATATATCAGCATTCCTGAATCCGAACTGGACACCCTGATGACTGATCATGAAGGAAGGTTGCGATATGGAACTTTACCCCCGGGGGCCTTAAAACAGGAAAACACCTCCAAATTGAAGGATTTTATTGGGAAGAATATTCCCGCACATTACGCCGAAATCATAAAAAAAACAATTGATAGTTATATCCAGGTAATCTACACCCTTGACCTTGAAAGTTATTATAAGGATAAAATGTGCCTTATCGGAGATGCAGGCATGGTGATCCAGCCGTTTACCGGCTCCGGAGTATTTAAAGGGTACACCAACGTAAAAGATTTGATATCCTGTTTAAAGGAAAATGGAGTAACAGGAGATGCTTTGGAAAAATGGAGCCAAAAGCAGTTGGAAAATGGAAAAAGGCTGCTGGCCCTTGGGGAACAAATGGAGAAAGCCTATATAAGGGATCCGCTTGATTTTTCTGTAGCAACTGGAGAAGAAACAGCAGCCTGGTGGAAGGCCTCGGTCAATTTTCCGGATAAGTTCAATTATGCAAAAGACTAATCTGGATGAAATTAATTTATATCCGACATGAAATCTATGGATCCGGAGGTCCTGATGGCAAAAACGAGTCAATCCTAAAATATATCCTGCACATTGAATTGTAAATTCAACAAAAAAATAATGAATAAAAATAAATTTTACAGGATAGTAGAAGGAACATCCACAAAAAAAGGGATCGTCATCCTGTTTGTAACAGCGCACTTAACACTGCTTTGCATGATGCTTTATACGTTTCCGAGGATCAATGCAAAAATGGGAACGGAGGCCTTTGACCTGAAAACATTTGGCTATTCCACTGCAGAGGCCTTAGATATGATCGGAAAATTAGATCAGGCTACCATTGATTTCTATATTTTTCCTCAACTCTTCTTTCTTGACCTGTTATATCCTTTCCTGCTCGCGACCTTTCTGGCGGCATGTATGGTTCGGTTGTTCAGCCTTACGGCCATTCGATCGGATCATTTGTTTTCCAATGTGTTCATGCTGCCATTTCTTGCCATGTGCTTTGATTACCTCGAAAATATTTCGATCTATTTCATGATTTCAGGAGAGGGAGATCCATCAAAAGGGCTCATACGGGCAGCTAGTTTTTTTACCAGTCTCAAATCAGGTTTTACCATCATCAGCTGGATCATTATCCTGATTATTTTTATAGTTTATCTCAAGAACAGGAGGCTCAGCAGAAAAACGAACAGGGCCCGGAAATAAAATTCCTTTAGAGCCTGGAAATGGTGTCTGGTAAATAATGCATTTGGAAGTTCGAGGGCTTTGTTTATCTTTGGTTAAAGGCTTAAATAAGGTGGGTAGTTATTTTTAGCGATACACAAATGAGTCGTAAAAATTTTTGTGCAGATGACAGATTTAAGATCCCGCGGAGGGAAGCGTTTCATATTCCGATGGGATACCATTGGATGCTCAAACTATCTTTTTTTACTTTGCTGCTTATTCATTTCTTGTAATATGAAAACTGACAAACAATTGCCACAGGCATGGAAAGAAGAGGTTCTGGAAGCAGAAAGAGCCTTTGCTGAACTCGTCAGTAAAGAAGGAATTCACAGGGCTTTTGTAAGTTTTGCGGCTGAAGAGGCAGTTCTTATGAGAAACAATAAGTTGGTTCAGGGTAAGAAAAACATTGATGTTTTTTATGCTGACCAGTCTTCCAGGAACCTGAAATGGGCGGTTGAATTTGTGGATGTTGCAGCCTCTGGTGATCTGGCATATACCTACGGTCATTATACCTTTTCAAGTATCGATGGAGACGGAAATCAAAAGGAGGACAGGGGCATTTTCCATACGGTATGGAAAAGGCAGAAGGATGGTTCATGGAAATTTGTTTATGATTAGGCCAATTGAAATGTACCACAAGAATATTTTTGGTTTTATTGAAAATACAAGAGATGAGAAAATCCGATGACCGGGCCGTACAAGAATTCATGGATAGCGTGAAAGTACTTGACGCCGAAAAACATGAAATCCTGGAAAGCTTGCGCGACATTGTTTTTATCAATTTCCACGAGGTTAACGAACGGATGATGTACGGTGGAATCATGTTTTCTAAGGATGCTGATTTCATCGGGATTTTCATATATAAAAACCATGTGTCAATGGAATTCAGTTATGGATGCAAATTTAGTGATCCTGACAAAGTTTTGGAGGGAAAGGGAAAGTACCGACGGCATTTAAAATTCAGAAGTTTGGATGATGTAGAAGTCAAAAAGCCGGGTTTTTTTCTGCAGCAATCAAAGAAATGGTTAAATTAATGCCCGGGGAGATGAAGTCCATGGAATTTTAACTTGAGACATAACAGGATCTAGATCATGAAAAATCAATTAAAAAATATAAAAAATCGTCAAATCTGGAAAACATTCGTGGCGTATCCGGCTGCAGCTTTTGTGATTCTCCAGGCAGTTGATTTTTTTATTATCAATTACGGACTTGATGCTAAATGGCTTACTTTAAGCCTGATCATTTTATCCGGAGGCTTTTTGATTTCGCTGCTTTGGAATTGGAATCACGGAGAAAAGGGAGTTCAGAAATTCACGAATAAAGAGAGGTTTATCTATGGCTTTATAGCGGTCATAACCATTCTTTCCGGAGGTTATTACTGGACAAATACTGAGTTGAAAGGTGAAAGGTTACAGCCTGGTGCTGAATTGGTTTACAATAAATTGGCCATTTTACCATTTGATAATCAATCTGAGGATGCTTCCTTGACTTATTTAAGTGATGGAATTCCCGAAAATTTGATCAACCGGCTATCCAGGGCAACGAACTTAAGAGTTTTGAGCAGAAACTCGACTTTTATTCTTGAAGATACTGACAGAAATTCCAGGGGTGTGAAAGAGAAATTGGGGGCAGACCTTATGCTGACGGGTAGAATTGAACAATCAGACAGTACACTAAGTGTCAATTGTCAACTTGTGGATGTTGCAGAAGGTATACAGGTATGGGGAGAAAGAATATATTATGATCGTGAGGATATTTTGGAATTGGAAGAGTCAATAGTATCTTCCCTGCTTAAATCTTTGCCCGATTCAAGTAAAAAGCCTGTCCTATTAGACAAGGGTTCAGGCAGTGCTGATCCGGAAGCACAGGCTCATTTCATGAAAGGGAGAGCACTGAGTTACGGATCGACAAAGGAAGAAGCCGAGAAGGCCCTGGATCATTTCAGGCAGGCCATTGAAATCGATCCTAAATTTTCGGAAGCGTATGTTGCCATAGCCAATGAAAAAATAATACAGGCCATGTTCTCTACTGCCACCAGGGAGGAAATATTCAACGAGGCAAGGACCGCGGTTCAGACGGCCCTGGCCTTTGATCCAAATTCTGCTGATGCTTATTATGTTGACGGAGCGATTAAGTTTTACGGCAATTTAAATTGGGATGAAGCAGAAAAGTCATATAAAAAATCAATTGCCATTAACCCATACAATGCGAATGCCTACATCAGGTATTCTGCATTTTTGGGAGCCATGAAAAGGCATGATGAGTCACTCGTAATGGCAGAAAAGGCCATAGCGCTTGATCCCATTTCTATTTCGAGTTTGCACAATTTAGGGTGGGTGAATTTAATCGCGGATAACTTTATTGAATCAGAAGATGCCCTAAGTGAAGCCCTTGATCTTCATCCAAACTGGATATGGGGTTATGTCAAACGGGGTTACGCAAGATCATTTCAACAAAAATATGACCTCGCTCAAGCCGATGCTGAAAAGGCCAGAGAATTGATAGGGCCTTGGGGATCAGAACTTTTGGAAGCGGCCATCATTTATATATATTCTAATTGTCAGAACGAGCCCATGAAAAATAAACTCATAAAACGCTATTTTGAAAAGGTCAACCGAGATAATTATCATGATCCTTTTGCTGTATTTTATGTACATTATATCAACGGGGAAATGGAGCTTGCCCTTGATTGGGCAGAAATAGCTTTTAAGGAAAAATCACCCGGACTATACCAATTCAATATTGATCTTTTTGTAAAGGATGATCTTTTAAGTCATCCCCGTTTTATTAAAATAATGGAGGAGATGAATTTTCCACAAAGGAAGACATCATAGGGGGTGCAAACCTTTAAGGCAGTTCAAATACCTGATTTTCCATTCCCAGCATCAGTTCAAAGTCAGTATGTTCCTGGCGGATACAGTCCTGAAAAATGGCTTCCAATTGCGCATCCGAATTAGACGGATCATGATGAAACAGGATCATTTTCTTAACTTTTGACAGTGATCCGAAGCGAATGGCATCCCTCATTGAACTATGACCCCATCCAATTCGCGCCTCATATTCAGACACTGTATATTGGGCATCATGCAATAAAAGATCTGCATCCTTTGAAAGGTTGAAGCCGCTGCACCATTCATTTAATTCAGGAAAATGGGCGGCACCCAGGGCAGGTTCATGATCTGGCAAATAAGTTACCACTGATTTCCCCACTTCACATCTGTATCCAACAGTGGGTCCCGGATGACATATATATTCTGATTTTAACAGAAAATCGTCAATTTCAAATACTGAATTGTCAATCTCGTGAATATGAATCTTTGATGGAAGTTCTTTGAGACGCACTGGGAAAAACGGAGGTGAGAAATAACGCCTCAGTCGTTCTGTTAAACTAGTGGTTGATCCTGCCGGACCGTATATATTCACTGTATATTTGGGGTCATAAAATGGTTGAAAATATCCCAATCCTATGATATGATCTATGTGCAGATGTGTCAGTAAAATATTAATTTCCGAAATATTTGGATCTATCGCGATTCCTAAATTTTGAATACCGGATCCCCCGTCAAAGATGATGCAGGAATTTTCATTTTGGACCTGCACACAGGCAGTATTTCCTCCAAATTTAGTTTTCGATGGCCCTGGGGAAGGCAGTGATCCACGACAGCCCCATATGGTAATTTTCATTTCTCAATGGTTTTCCAAAATATTGCAATGGCGCCTAAAAAGCGATTGGGCCTTCCCATAATCGGGAATGAAGTGACAGATATTTTGTAGTTCGTTCCTCTAAGGCTATTGATCCAAAACTCCCCATGAGCGGGAATTTGGTCAGACAGCGTCTGAACAAGGGGTAATTCGGATGGAGGCAGGACATTACCATGGTCGTCCTTTGGTTTAAAAATCGTAGACCATTCATCGACAGGCATGCTTCCTGTTTCGTCAAATTTTAAGCCTAAAAGCTCTTCTGCAGGCTCATTGTAAAAAATAAGGTTGCCTCCCGTATCTACTATAAAGACAGGAATAGATAAGGAATCGGCCAATTGCCGGCTTAAAATGATTTCAATTTCTCTCGAAGACATATGAATTTTTGAATTTATGAACAAACCATTTCTGTCTAAGAGCTGGTTTGTAATGAAATACGCAATTCATGAAACCCTAATATGAGGCTCCGTTTTTAAAGGTAATAATAAATTATTATAAATTAAAATATTTTATATCAGATCATTAGATACTTTATAACAAGGTTTTCAGGGGATTGAATTAAATTATAGTTGAATGAACCATTGATCTAAAGTGTGACACAAAAAGAATTATCTTTATTTTTACGTAAAATGTTGCAAAACATTGTTTTTCAATTGATACGATATGGGTAGTTCAAAATTCATGATGATGTCAAATCGGAATTTAAAAATCAAAAGGGACCAGGGATTTTCTATTTATCATGACCTGGTTATCGATGCATCCCCTGAGCGGGTATTCAAGGCAATTACAGATCCTGATCAACTAGTGAACTGGTGGCCCCATAAATGCAGCGGTATGGCTCGAGCAGGGGCTGAATATAATTTTTATTTTGGCCCTGAATATGATTGGTATGCCAAGGTAATAAGGGTGATTCCCGACAAAGCTTTTTATATTCAGATGATAAAGTCAGACGAGGATTGGAACGGGACCACTTTTGGGTTTGATTTACATCTGAAACAGGGCAAGGTTCAGCTGCAGTTCTGGCATAAAGGGTGGCCTCAGCTTAATGAGCATTTCAGGAGGTCTTCATTTTGTTGGGCAATGCTGCTCCAGGGCCTGAAGAATTATGTAGAAAAAGGCTTGATCATACCTTTTGAAAAAAGGGAATAAATAAAAAACATGAGCCAAAAACAAACCTGAAATGGAAAATCCATACCCGAAAATATTCAAATGATCGAAGCACTAAAAGAAGCGTTCCCTATGGCAATTGGGCTTGCTCTTAGCCCTTTTCCTGTGATTGCCATAATTATGATTTTAATGACACCCCGGGCAAAAGGGAATGCTTCAGGCTTTTTATTGGGATGGTTTTTGGGCATTTATGCGATAGGTTGTCTTGTATATCTGATTCCCGGATTAAAATCAGATCAAGGTGAGCCAACGGCGATTTCAGGAGTCCTGCGGATCTTGGTTGGACTCGTATTGCTGATTTTCGCAATTCGTTTGTGGCTGCAAAAGGCAAAAACAAATGATCAGGTGGCCACGCCCAAAATCTTTAAAAAAATGGATACCCTTGATTTTGGGAAATCCATTGCCATAGGACCTTTGGTTTCGGTTGTCAACGTAAAAAACATGGCCTTCAGTGCTGCAGGTGCTGCAAGGTTGAATATGTCTTTGTCAGATCATGCAGAATTTTTCATCAGCCTGGCCTTTTTCGCATTGACAGCAAGCTTGACACTGATTTTTCCGCTTGTCGTCTTTATCTTGATAGGAAAGAAAATTGAACACAGATTCCTGATCTGGAAACAATGGTTGATTAAAAATAATAAGGTTTTACTGATGTTAATTCTTACCTTTATTAGTGTCATACTGATAAAAGCAGGAATAGGAATTGTCATGAATTAAATTCAGAATTTTTGCTTTTAATAAGGTTTTATCTATTTCACATCTTTTGATATAAAGGCGTGGGGTACATTTTAATCGATTTGTTTTTTTGAATGAAAAAAATGCAAAAGAGCAGAAACACAAAGCATCATACCGAATTGCATGGTCTCAAGGATGAAGAAGTCATTCAGCAGCGTGAGTTAAATGGATCCAACGAAACAATTCGGTCAAAAAATGAATTGTTTGAAAAGATCATTTCGATCGTCAAAGAGCCCATGTTCCTTTTATTGCTTGCCGCTTGTGGCATCTATTTTTTTCTCGATGAGTATACTGAAGCTTTTACGTTGGTTGGTGCCTTGTTATTTGTTGCTGGAATTGATCTTTTTCAAAATTTCAGGAGTCAGAAGGCGATTAAGGCTCTAACCCGAATTACAAGGAACAAGGCCAAAGTCATTCGCAATTCAGAGACAATTGACGTTGGAGTCGAAGAACTCGTGACAAAGGACGTCATCATTTGCACTGAAGGAACTATAGTGCCGGCAGATGGGATCATTTTATCTTCTAAT
>CBDUAP010000100.1:0-10882 GCA_965365165.1 uncultured Flavobacteriaceae bacterium | reverse complement strand
AAATAAAAAATCCCGATGAATTTTCATTCATCGGGATTTTGATTGATGTGGGCAATGAGGGATTCGAACCCCCGACCCCCTCGGTGTAAACGAGGTGCTCTGAACCAACTGAGCTAATTGCCCTAAGCGGATGCAAATATAATTTAGTTTTTAATATTGACAAACAATTATTGAATAATTTTTAGCGCCTTAAATAGAATCACAAAACCTATTTAGAAAGGGCAGGAATATTTCTGTAAAAAGAAGTTTCCTGGCGCTCAATGGCACTGAAAAGTGAGGACAAAAATTGTCTCCTGTCATTTTGATCAGGAAGCATTTTTGACAAAAGGGCATTACTCTCATACTGAGATAATTCCGCATCCGAAAACGAATCCATCACAAACATTTCCACAAATTCCCTGCTGTCATCTCCCCAGAAATGCCTGAAGGGATAATAAGCCAGTATTTTCCTGTTCTTGCCGATTACCTCTTCAAAATAAAGTTTATAGTTGTCATAGGAATCTTCATCTTCAATATCAGAAAGAATATTTGTTTTGATCATAAAAATAAATGGAACGTTCTGACCTGTTTCCTTTTTTAGATCCTTGGAATAAGGAGAGGTCAAAAAGATCTCATCCGAATGTTTGCTCTTATAAAAACTATTTTGTTTTTCAAAAAAAGACTTTCTTTCTTCCTCATCCGGCCAAGCCTCCTCAATTAGCGCTGACCTCGCCTCATTGATGGCTATAATGTCTTCCCATGAATTCATCACATTGATCACCTTGATCTCACCAAACTGGGGTGCAAAATAATCAAACAGGACCTCATGAGATTCAATCTGCTCTATTTTACTGGTCACTTTTTCGAAGTACTCCTGTTCAACTTCTTTCCATGCTTCAAAATCAAAACCATCTACTCCGTGCAGGGTGGTTATGGTCACATACTTGGGTTCAAATGATTCTTCTGTTTCCTGTCCGTTTACGGGGCAGCTTAATAAGAATATAGTAGAAATTAGGATCAGGGGGAGGGCTTTAAATTTCATAATGCATAATAATAAATAACACTATCAAATTTAAGGTTTTTTCCGCACAAAATTAAATCGGTAATTCTGCCACCACAAAAGTGCTCCCACCTGCAAAAATGAGGTCCTCTTTGTCTGCCTTCTGGACAGCTGCTGCATAGGCTTCTTCAACCGATTTATAGGCCTTTCCCTTTAAATCAAAGTCATTTGCCTTTTGCATTAGGGTAGTAGCGTCTAGACCTCTGGGAATATCTGGCCTGCAAAAATAATAAGCTGCTTCTTTAGGAAAGTATCCCAATACGGAATCAAGATCCTTGTCATTGACCACGCCGAGAACGACATGTAATTTTTTGTATGATTCCTGTTTCAATTGGTTCATGACCATTTGAAGGCCCTCCTTATTATGCGCAGTGTCACATATGGTCTTTGGATGAGATTGCAGCACCTGCCAGCGGCCTTTAAGGCCTGTACTTTTTGTCACACTTTTTAACCCCTCACACAGGTCATCTTCTTCAATCTTGAAATTCATGTCATTTAAAAGCCTGATGGTTTGCTGCACGGTAATCATGTTTTTTACCTGGTAAGATCCCTTCAAATCCGATTCGTATTTTTTAAAAGACAACTGATCGGCAAAATAAACTGGTGCCTGACGCTCCCGTGCCAAGTCCTGAAATACATGAGCCACTTCTTCCTGGGTCTCTCCTATGACCACCGGAACCTTTGGCTTGATGATACCCCCTTTTTCTGCGGCAATTTCCGGCAGGCTGTTCCCCAGAAATTGCATATGGTCATACCCAATATTCGTAATAACCGAAACCAGCGGTGTCACAATATTTGTAGAGTCCAGCCTTCCTCCCAGCCCCACCTCGATAATGGCAATATCTACTTGCTCCCTTGCAAAGTGATCAAAAGCCATTCCTACGGTAAGTTCAAAAAAAGATAATTTTTGACGCTCTAAAAATGTCTTGTGTAATTCAATAAATTGCACAACGGTTTTTCTGGAGATGGGTTTGCCGTTCACCCTGATCCTTTCCCTGAAATCTTTCAGGTGCGGTGAGGTATACAAGCCTGTTTTGTATCCTGCAGCTTGCAAAACAGAGGCGATCATGTGTGAAGTGGACCCTTTGCCATTCGTGCCGGCAACATGTACACTTTCAAAGCGAAGTTCGGGTCGCCCAAGGCGATCGGAAAAAGCCCTGATATTGGTTAGATCCTTTTTAAATGCTGTACTACCTTGCCTTTGATACATGGGTAGCCTGGAAAACATCCAATCCAAGGTTTCTTGATAATTCAAAATTATTCTGATAAAGAAAAATTATAGATAATGGCTCCTACTTGTTTGTCGGGTGCCTTATTGTCTGCGTTAAATCTTGTCTTTAACGCTGCCTCTTTGGCTTCATTCAGCAAACATGGTGCTGAATTGGTCGTGCCTTTTATACCAGGTTGCGCGGCAATCACCCTTCCTGATTGATCCACTGAAATACCCACGACAACCTTGCCTTCTTCATTGCAAGGATAGTCCGGCTTGGGTTTACTCAAGGCTTTTCTGTTGCCCAATCTGTAATTTCCACCACTGCCATCACCTCCAACGCCATAATAACCGCTGGCATTAGGATCTCCTGTCTGTTTTCCTTTGTCTCCGGCCTGGTTGTCGTTACCTTCTCCCCCATCAGCTTTCCCATCAGTGTCGCTAAAACCACCCATCAAAGCATCCAGATTCTTTCTTTTGGCCTCTTTGGCTGCTATTTCCTCTTGGATCCTTTTTTCTTCTGCAATTCTCTGGCGTTCCTCCTCAGCCTTTCTTTCCGCTTCTTCTTTTCTTTTGGCTTCCGCCAGTCTTTTGGCCTCTGCAGCTTCAGCGGCTTCTTTCTTTTTTCGCGCCTCTTCTCTTTTCTTTATGGCTATAGCCTCTTTATTGACCTGAGTCAAGACCTCTTCAGCGCTTTCCTCCTCAGCCGGGGCCGTTTCGGGCACTGCATCCACGACTGCTTCTTCAGCTTCCTCCTCCAGAACGGGTTCGGTTTCGGCCGGCGTTGCAGCAGCAGGTTTTAAAGTTTCTCGGGGTTGTATATTTCCACTACCGTAATCAGTAGTTCCAAAATTGACAGCGATTCCGTATTCTTTTGGCGGATCAAAATAAGTAAGGCCGAACAAAAATATAAGCACCAGGATCAATACCCCGATAATCGATGTGAGTACGGCAGATTTTCTTTTATATGTGGTATCTAATATGGGCAATTACTCGATCGCTTTTAAGATGATTATTTTGGCCTGACAGCCAGTACGACTTTAATTTTATTGCGATTTGCGATATCAAGGACCTTTACTGCCTTTTCAATGGGCACACCCTCCTCTGCTCTCAACACAATGGTGGGCTGCTCGCTGTTTTTAAGGTGGTCTAGCAGGTACTGCTCGATTTCTCCTTCCTTCACTTTCTTTTTATCTACATAAAAATCCATCTTTTTCGTGATGCTGACGGCAGTAGATTTATTGTTTTCCGTTTTACCCTGGGCCTTTGGCAAAATGATGTCAAGGGCATTTACAGTAACCAGGGTGGAGGTCAGCATAAAAAAGATCAGCAACAAAAAAACAATATCCGTCATCGACGACATATTGAAATTCGGATTTATTTTATTTCTTCCTCTGATGTTCATGTTAAAATAAAGATTTATTAAACCGGTTCATTAAGCAAATCAAGGAATTCAAGTGAATTGGCCTCCATTTGATAAACAACCTTGTTGGTTCTTACGATCAGGTGGTTGTAAGCGATGTATGCAATGATCCCAACAATAAGACCTGCAACTGTTGTGGTCATGGCCGTGTACAAACCGTCACTGAGCATTTTTATATCGATCTGGCCTCCTGAATTGGCTATTTCATGAATCGCAATGATCATTCCGATCACAGTTCCCAGAAAACCAATCATGGGCGCTGCCCCGGCAATAGTTGCCAAAACACTTACATTTTTTTCCAGTTTGTAGATTTCAAGTTTGCCCGCATTTTCAATTGCGGTATTGATGTCATCCAAAGGTTTACCAATTCTTGAAATTCCTTTTTCGATCAATCGTGCCACCGGTGAATCATTGTTCCGGCTCAAGATTTTAGCAGCTTCCAAATTGCCGTTGAGGATATTGTCCCTGATCTGGTTCATATAATTCTTATCGATCTTGCTGGCGGCTTTGATCGCCAGAAACCTTTCAAAATAAATATACAGTCCAATCAAAAGTAAGACGAATAACAAGGCGATTATGATCTGCCCACCCAAACCGCCATCCATGATAAGATTAAAGATGGAAAGTGTTTTTTCTTCTGAAACAGCTGCTTCAACGTTATCAGGCATATTTTCAGTATCCTGAAGTAAAAATAATGACATATTTTTTAATTAATGAATATTAAAACCCAACGAATCAAACGAACTAAAATTGTACCGAAAATGTGAAAGTTTACTTAAAATTTTACAATAGTACCCTCAGGGCCATAAAACCGACTGATCCAGCTAAAAATCCTATGAGGGCCAACCATCCAATTTTCTTTAAATACCAGAAAAAATTAATTTTTTCCATTCCCATAGCGACGACTCCGGCAGCAGATCCGATGATCAGCATACTGCCTCCTGTACCGGCCGCAAAAGCGATAAAGTGCCATAACGGGCTGTCTATAGGATCAGAAAACATTCCAATACTTGCTGCCACCAAAGGCACGTTGTCAATTACAGCTGAAGAAACGCCCAGGAGCAACACCACCAGGTCAGAAACCTTGTATCCTGCTATGGCAGGCTCAGTGCCCATCATCGGGATCGTATCATTCATGCCTTGTGCAAAATTGAACAGTACTCCCAGTGATTCCAGTGCCGCAACAGCCATCAGAATCCCGAGAAAAAACAAAATACTGGGCAGCTCAATTCCTGACAAGGCACTGTGAACCGGGCTGTATTGTGCAGCTTCATCTGACTCAGTATCGATTTGAGTTAAAGAGATCCTGGCATTTGAAAAGATTTCCGCAAAGATGGCCACCACAGACAAAGAAAGCATCATACCCACATATGGCGGGAGATGTGTGATGGTTTTAAAAACAGGTACAAAAACTATAGACCCCAGTCCAAGATACAACATGATGCTGCTGTACCCATCCGCTTTTTCTTCTTCTGGCTCCTCTAACTGCTCAATATTACCTTTAAAGGCGGGCAATCTTGAAGCAAATAAAACGGGAATCACCATGGCCAGCAAAGATGGGATGAACAGGAATTTGATCAGGTTCAGCGTAGTCACTTTATTACCGATCCACAGCATTGTTGTGGTAACGTCACCTATGGGCGACCAGGCACCCCCGGCATTGGCACCGATCACGATCATACCGGCAAACCACAACCTGTCTTCTCGTTTCAAAATGATTTTTCTCAAGATCGTAATCAACACGATGGTCGCCGTCAGATTGTCTATGATCGCTGACAGTATAAAAGCAAGAATGGAAAATATCCAAAGTAATTTTACTCTTGAATTTGTTTTAACAAAAGATTTTATAGCCGAGAAGCCATTAAAATAATCGATGATCTCAACGATGGTCATTGCCCCGATCAAAAAGATCAGTATTTCAGAAGTTTTACCCAAATGATGCAACAAAATCTCGTCCAAATGGGTGGGCTCCAGCCTGAGTAATTCTGTATTTACGTCAAATACATCCAGGTGACCCAGGGAAATCAACGCCCAACTCACAGCCATCATCCCTAAAGCAGGGATCATTTTGTCAATTTTTAAATTATGTTCTAAAGTAATTGCAAGATATCCTAATACGAAAATGATGATGACGATTGACTCCATTGATTTGGTTTAAAGTGCTAAATATAATAATTTATAATATTCAAGTTGTCTAAATACAATAAAATTATCGAAATAGTAACGCTGTCCTTACCAGTTAATTTCTATTCTCAATTTTCTCAAATTGATGATGTTTAGCCAATCAATTCCTGCAAGGCGATCTCAAAGGCTGTTTTACAAATGTTGGTTTTATATGGATGCAGCCTATGGGTTTTTTCAAGTGCAATTCGAATCGTATCCGAAGTATCCTGAAAAATTGAGTGATCGCTCATCGGGAGTTCCCGCTTGTCCTCCATCAAATAAGCAAACAGTCTGGCAATACCACAATTTGATATAAAATCAGGAAGCAGGCTCACTTTTTTATCTGTAAACTCCATGATGGCCCCAAAAAATATTTCAACATCAGCAAAAGGCACATTGGCACCGGGAGAGATCACTTCCAGACCCGAGTCAATCATTTGCTCAACCTGTTTTTTAGTTACCAGTCGTGAAGCGGCAGCGGGAATAAAGATCTCTGCCGGAACAGACCAGATCTTTTGGTTGATCTCATCAAAAGGTATCATTTTCTCAGCCACAAGCATGTTCCCTCTTTTATTAAGAAACATGGTACGGACTTCTTCGGTGTCAAAACCTTCTTCTTTGATCACTCCCCCTACCCTGTCAATGATTCCAACGACCTTGGCTCCCAGTTGGGTAAGATAATATGCCGCAGCGGACCCTACATTTCCAAACCCCTGAACGATGGCTCTTTTTCCATGAATCTCACCTCCGTAAATATCATAATAGTGCTTTACCGCCTGGGCTACACCATAACCCGTAAGCATATCGGCAATAGTGTATTTTTTACTCAGCTCAGGTGAATAATTTTTGTTTTCAATGACCTTGATCACCCCGTGCCTCAATTGCCCTATCCTATTGATCTTTTCCGCCTCAGTAGGCTTAAAATGTCCGTTAAAAACGCCTTCCTGCGGATGCCATACACCTGAATTTTCAGTCAGTGGAATCACATCATTGATCTCATCCACATTCAGGTCACCACCCGTTCCGTAATAAAATTTTAACAAGGGAGTAACAGCCTTGTACCACCTTTCCAAGACACCTCTTTTTCTGGGATCATTAGGATCAAAATTGATACCCGATTTGGCACCTCCGATCTTGGGTCCTGATACTGTGAACTTCACCTCCATTGTTTTGGCAAGTGACAACACCTCATTCATATCCAATCCTTTACGCATTCTCGTTCCGCCACCGGCGGCACCACCCCTCAGGGAGTTGATAACGGTCCAGCCTTCAGCTTCAGTCTCCTGATCTCTCCAGTGAAATACGATCTCGGGTAATTTATTTTCATATTTTTTTAAAAGTTCTTTCATGATATATCAGATTTCTTTTTAGACATTATAAATAATTCCGCTGCTGTGATCTTTTGAGGCCCCCGTAACGCTGCTGAGGCAATTCACTTCATTCATATCACGCAGCAACCCTAAAAACGCAAAAATGAGTGATTCTTTAAACTCGACGATTTCATCAGACGGGATGACCAATTCTGATGTGGAAAACGCTCCTATTCGCCGGATCAGGAAATCATTGAACGCACCGCCTCCGGTGACCAGCGTTTTTTGATTCGCCTTTTTGCCCGAAGAAAGAGCAACTCTGTTGATTACCATGGCAATCTGGCTGGCTACGTGCTCAATAAATGTCCTGAGAATATCTTCTGTTTTCAAGCCAAACCGATCGATCATGGGCAATATAGTTTCCACAACAAATTCATAGCCCAGCGATTTTGGTTGCTTCAACGTATAAAAAGGTAAAGCATCAAGGGCTTTCAGCAATCCTTTGTGAAGGATCCCACTGGATGCCATCAGGCCTTTGTCATCATATTCCAAACCTATCTGCCTCGTATAATGGTTCAATACAATATTTGCGGGTCCAATGTCGAAGGCGAGGCGTTGCCCCTTATTTTGATATGAAATATTCGCAAAACCGCCCAGGTTCAGGCAAAAATCATAGTCCTGAAAAAGCAACTGGTCCCCAATTGGCACCAACGGAGCACCCTGTCCGCCAAGTGCAATATCCTGTGATCTGAAATCACATATGACCTTGCACCCCGATACTGCAGACAAATAGGCACCATCCCCTATTTGAAGTGTAAATCCCTGTTCCGGACGGTGAAAAATAGTATGTCCGTGAGAAGCGATGAAATCCGGGTTTTTGATCTCATATTTAGCAATGAAATCCAGAACGCGTTCACCAAGAAACTTACCGTAATCAGCACTCAGTTTTGTTAATTTTTCTCCTGAAAAAGAAAATGCATCCTGTAGCTGTTTTTTCCATAATTCGGAATATTCTATAGATTCTTTTTCTAATATTACAAAATTATAAGCCTGATCAAAGGTAAATTTAACATATGCTAAATCTACGCCATCGAGAGACGTTCCGCTCATCAATCCGATCACGTACCATTTTTTATTTGTCATATTGCGTAAAATTACAAATACATTTTGAGATTTTAACTATCTTTGGGCAATTCAGTTTATAATTAATAATTTCAATTTTTACATGGATTTCAACCTTAGCGAAGAACAGATCATGATCCGAGATGCAGCTCGTGATTTTGCAAAAAATGAATTATTGCCCGGCGTTATTGAACGGGATGAAAAACAGCTTTTTCCGCATGAACAGATCAAAAAAATGGGAGAGCTCGGATTCATGGGCATGATGACTGATCCAGAGTACGGAGGTGGCGGTATGGATACCGTTTCTTATGTACTGGCCATGGAAGAAATATCTAAAATTGACGCTTCTGCCTCAGTGGTGATGTCGGTTAATAATTCTTTGGTATGCTGGGGTCTGGAAACTTACGGAACTGAAGCTCAAAAGCAAAAATACCTGGTCCCCCTGGCAACGGGTGAGATTATTGGTGCCTTTTGCCTGAGTGAACCGGAAGCGGGCAGCGATGCTACCTCACAAAAGACATCGGCTATTGACAAGGGAGACCATTACCTGGTCAATGGAACGAAAAACTGGATCACCAATGGAAGTACCGCATCGGTTTATCTGGTGATCTGTCAGACACATGCTGAAAAAGGACATAAGGGGATCAATGCCCTGATCATTGAAAAAGGAATGGAAGGCTTCGTGGTCGGTCCAAAAGAAAACAAACTGGGAATCCGTGGGTCAGACACACATTCATTGATGTTCAATGACGTTAAGGTACCGAAGGAGAATAGGATAGGCGACGATGGATTCGGTTTTACCTTTGCTATGAAAACACTGGCAGGCGGAAGAATCGGAATCGCCTCACAGGCGCTGGGTATTGCTTCCGGGGCCTATGAATTAGCCTTGCAGTATTCAAAAGAAAGAAAGGCTTTTGGGAAAGAGATCAGCAAACATCAGGCCATTGCGTTTAAATTGGCTGACATGGCTACCGAAATTGAGGTGGCACGATTATTATGTTTTAAAGCCGCCAGTGATAAAGACAATAAAAAAGACTATACCCAATCAGGGGCCATGGCCAAACTGTATGCCGCTGAAATGGCCATGAGAAATACTGTAGAGGCCGTGCAAATTCATGGAGGATATGGTTTTGTCAAGGAGTATCATGTGGAGAGATTGATGCGGGATGCCAAAATAACTCAGATCTATGAGGGTACCTCTGAAATTCAGAAAATCGTAATTTCCAGAGCCCTGCTGAAATAACTCTCAAATAAAATTCATGCCGAAAATACTGATTACCGGTGGTACAGGTTCTATTGGAACCTATTTATCCAACTTCCTGGAAGATAAGGGGTATGAAGTTGCCGTTCTGAGCAGAAAGAGAAACACAAGTTCAAAATTCAAGACTTACTTATGGAATTATAAAGAGAATTTCATAGAACCCGAAGCCCTTGAAACTTCTGACTATATTGTGCATATGGCTGGGGCCGGGATTGCTGATAAAAGGTGGACCAAAAAGAGAAAAAAAGAAATTATTGACAGCCGCGTGGCGACTTCGGAGGTGCTTTACAAGGCATTGGCCAAATGCAAAAAAAAGCCAAAAGCATTTATTTCAGCATCGGGAATAGGTTACTATGGCCAGCAAACCACAGATAAATGCTTTCAGGAGACCGATGAACCAGGTGCCGATTTCGTTGGTAAAACCTGTAAGCTTTGGGAAGAATCAGTCAATAAAATAAATGAACTGGGCATTAAAACCATCAATTTGAGAATAGGCGTCGTCCTGATGAAAAACGGAGGAGCTCTTGAAAAAATGGCGCAACCGATTCGCATGGGGGTTGGTGCTGCCTTGGGTACCGGTAAACAAATGACTCCCTGGATACACATCACTGATCTCAACAGGATCATTCTTCACGCGATCAACGATGCAGCCATGGAAGGCCCGTATAATGCCTGCGCCCCGAAAGCCGTCAGTAACCATGACCTGACAAAGACCCTTGCAAAAGTGCTCCATAAAAAATTACTGCTTCCCAATACCCCTGCATGGGTGCTAAAAATCATACTGGGAGAGAGGGCCGTGCTGCTTACCGAGGGTAGCCGTGTTTCTTCGGATAAAATATTGAGTACCGGATTTGAATTTAAATACACCGATCTGGAGGAAGCACTGCGGGATATTTTAGATTAAACCAGGCTTATTTTTGTTTTCATATCGTCAAAAATCAAAGATGAAATTATAATATTCATAGTTTTTGCTGGTGTAAAATTATGATATTGCATTTCTTCTTTGGTTTAACAATTTTTGTTGAATATTATCTATGGATTTCGCTATTTTTGTGAAAATTCTTTAATTATGGCGTACGAAAAGCAAGGAGTATATATACCGGAATTTGAACATGACAACTGTGGAGCAGGGTTTATCTGTAGCTTGAATGGAGAAAAAACCAACAGCATCATCCACGATGCTCTTGAAATCCTGATCAAACTTGAACACAGGGGCGCAGTCAGTGCTGACGGAAAGACCGGTGACGGAGCTGGGATTCTTATTGATTTACCACATCAGTTTTTTAATAAAGTTTGTGAATTCAGCTTGCCCGAGCCCGGTGAATATGCCGTAGGCATGATCTTTATGCCTCAA
>CBDUAP010000099.1:0-10907 GCA_965365165.1 uncultured Flavobacteriaceae bacterium | reverse complement strand
AAAAAAAGGGTCTGATAAATCAAACCCCGATCTATAATCCTAAGATTAATCTTGAGTAAACGTTATGTCATATTTAAAAATTTAAAAAGTAACTAAAACTCCATCTGTTCTTTCTGCCATTTCCCTTTAGCCCTGCCTTTTCAATTTTTTTCAATGAATCGAAATAAACCCTTCCATTCATTTTTATTTTTGCCCTGATTGATTTTATTCTTGTATTTCCTATCCCAAAGGCTCCAAAATCTCTTCCACTCTGATCTATCAGTATCAAATTTTTTCCTTTCAATTCATCTAAGGTTTCTTTCAGAGCTTCATAGTCCTCATCAAGAAAAGTCACGTCGACAAATTTGCCATTGTCGTGCTCACTTAAATGTTCTAAAATAGAATATTCCAGTTTCATAGGGTTGGGGGATTTACACAATAGATACTCAAAAACCGATGTGGTTGCGTCAGGAGGCAAAAAAAATAAAATTTAACTAAATTTTATTTTGAAATGGTTGTAAATATAAAAAACCCATTCCGTAAAAGAATGGGTTTTTGAAAATGTGATTCGTCGATGCCCGTTTAAAAGGGCCTGTAATCCGGCGCATGATGACCTTTTATCCTCAAAGAGGTAATCGCTTGTCCACGATGATGTGTAATATGATCCCTTATAAACAGGAAGCCTTGCTCTTTTGTCAATTCAGGCTTGTTGGGTGCAAAAGCAAAAACAAAAGTTTCCTCAAGCTCTTCCTCGCTCATACTCTCGAGGGTCGCAATGACCTCGTCAAAATTACTGTTAATCATGTTAATGCAGGCCTCCTTAGCGGCGCCTGTCATCTTTTCGGTTTTGCCCGTTGCAACCGGATCAAACTGAAATTCCTCTCCTTTGATAAAAATGTCGTTCAGGAATTTAGTAGACATGGCAATGTGGGCCAGTTGCTCTCCAAAGGACCTTACAGAGTCATGCGGCTTGAAAGTGTAATCTTCTGCAGGCATTTTCTCTGCTACTTCAAGCGTATAGGCCTTGGCGCTTTTCAGTGTTTCAGCAAAAGAGCTGTTAAATCCTTTCTCGGATGTCTTGTTGATATTCGCGAAGGCCAGAAGGCAGATAGCAACTGAGGCAAACAGCAAATAAGCAATTGATTTTTTCATGTTGGTTAGTTTTAAGGGTTAATTCTGGAAGATACAGAAAATTTAATGATTTTTTAAAGTCGTAGTTTTTGTGTAACATTACAAATTCAATCAATTTTTTATATGGATGACAAGATAATTAGGAATAAGGAACTCAATATATATGAGGCATTGATACCTGTAGTCGTGTTGGTGGCAATGCTGGCCTATAATGTTTTTGTTTACGGAGATGACGCCCTGAGCGGTTCCAATCAGTTTATACTTTTACTGGGTGGTTCGGTGGCGGCAATTGTTGGCTTTTTCAATAAGGTTTCTTATAAGAGCATGATCGAAGAGGTATCAAATAATATCAAATCGACCACCGGTGCACTTTTGATCTTATTGTTTGTTGGTGCACTGGCGGGGACATGGCTCATCAGCGGGGTAATTCCCACCATGATTTATTACGGTCTGAAATTATTGAACCCGACAATATTTCTTCCTGCCACTGTTGTGATATGTGCTGTGATCTCTATTGCCACAGGAAGTTCCTGGACCACATCGGCAACGGTGGGGATTGCCCTGGTAGGCATAGGCGGAGCTCTGGGAATACCCTTGGGAATGGTTGCAGGAGCTGTGCTGTCAGGAGCCTATTTTGGCGATAAAATGTCTCCCTTGTCAGATACCACCAACCTCGCCCCGGCCATGGCAGGGACCGACCTTTTTACCCATATTCGTTATATGGCTTTTACAACGGTACCAACCATTACTGTGACCCTGATTGTATTTATCATCCTCGGATTTACATTTGATACAAACGGAAATACAGATACTGCAGCTATTCTTGAGGCCATTGAGGCCTCTTTTCATATCAATGCCTGGTTGTTTCTTGTTCCTGCAGCGGTCATTTTGCTCATCATTAGAAAAACACAACCGCTGATTGCCTTGCTCATAGGTACCTTGCTTGGTGGATTGTTTGCCATCATTTTCCAGCCTGAAATCGTCACAAAGATCGGTGGCAGTGAACAACTTGATTTTCAGTCTGCTTACCAGGGTATTATGAATGCCATAACTGTGGAGACAAGTATTGAGACAGCAAATGCTGAACTCAATGATCTTTTTTCTTCGGGTGGTATGTACGGTATGCTGGGCACCATTTGGCTGATCATCTGTGCCATGGTTTTTGGAGGCGTTATGGATGCTATTGGGGCCTTGTCAACCATAAGTGCTGCCCTGTTGAAACTGGCGCATAGTATTTTTGGATTGTTCGCCAGTACGGTGGCTACTTGTTTGGCTTTAAATGTGACGGCGTCAGATCAGTACCTTGCTATTGTCGTGCCTGGAAAAATGTTCAGTAAGGCCTATGAGGAAAAAGGTCTTGCACCTGAGAACCTGAGCAGGACCCTTGAAGATTCGGGTACCGTAACCTCGGTGCTTGTGCCATGGAACACTTGCGGAGCCTATCAATCTGGAGTACTGGGGGTAGGAGTTGGAGAATACTTTATCTATGCAATCTTCAACTGGCTGAGCCCTTTTATGACCCTGCTGTTTGCCGCCTTTAAAATTAAGATAAAAGAATTGAAATCATAAAATCTTTAAGCTAGCCAAGGCCTCATCTCTGAAACCTTCGGGAGTGAACCTTTCACTGCTCACCCGTTCACTTCCCAACCCTTCGGAAGTGAACCCTTCACGTCTCATCCCTTCGGAAGTGAAGCCTTCACCTGTTCGGCGCATTTTTCACCATCAATGGCGGCTGAAATGATGCCGCCTGCATATCCGGCTCCTTCGCCGCATGGGTAAAGACCCTTGATCTGAAGGTGTTCCAGGGTATTTCTATCACGAGGAATTCGCACAGGAGAAGAGGTTCTCGATTCCGGAGCATGGACCACGGCTTCATTGGTCAGGTAACCTTTCATCGAATCATCGAAAAGTTTAAAGCCCTGCTGCAGGGTTTTATAAATAAAGCCCGGGAGAACAGACCCTAATTCAATACTTGTTGTGCCAGGCTGGTAGGAGGTTTTGGGAATATCTGAAGAGATGATGCCCCTGGTGAAATCAACAAGTCTTTGGGCAGGTACCTTTTGGGTTTTTCCGGCGAGACGCCAGGCTTTCTGTTCTATTTCTCTTTGAAAGGCCAATCCGCTTAAAGGTCCGTATTTTTCGTAAGGGGTAAAATCTTTAAGATCAAGTGACACCACAATTCCTGAATTTGAAGTAGGCTGGTCTCTCTTGCTGGGGGACCAACCGTTGGTGACTACCTCTCCGGGTGCTGTTGCGCAAGGGGCGATTACACCCCCGGGGCACATGCAAAAAGAATAAACCCCTCTGTTGTTGACCTGTTTGACCACGCTGTATGGAGCAGGTGGCAAAAACTCACTTCTGCTGCTGCAATGGTACTGGATCTGATCGATAAGTTCCTGTGAATGTTCCACCCTGACCCCTAGGGCAAAAGGCTTTGCCTCGAGATGGATCTCTTTTTCGTGCAATAACTCAAAAATATCACGGGCCGAATGACCCGTGGCAAGAATTACTTTTTTGGCCTTTATTTTGTCATTGTTATTGGTCCGGACCCCGCAGATCTCATTATTTTTGATCAGAAGATCAGTGACCCGGGTATTGAACAATACCTTTCCGCCATATTGGAGGATGGTTTCCCGGATGGCCTGAATGATTTTTGGCAATTTGTTGGTGCCTATGTGCGGATGGGCATCCACAGCGATCTCATTTTTTGCCCCATGGGCAATAAGCAGGTTCAGAATCCTGTTGACATCCCCTCTTTTTTTGGATCGGGTATACAACTTGCCATCCGAATAAGTTCCCGCACCTCCTTCGCCAAAACAATAATTTGAATCGTCATTAACGAGGTGGTGCTTCGTAATTGCGGCCAGGTCGCGCCGTCTTTCTCTTACATTCTTGCCTCTTTCCAAAATAATGGGACGCAAGCCGCATTCAATGAGTTTAAGCGCCGCAAACAAACCAGCGGGACCTGCCCCGACAATGATGACCTCTTCGGCCGAACTTACGTCTTTGTAGTAAGGCAGTTCTATTTGGCGGGTAACGGGTTCTTCGTTAATGAACAACCTTACCATCAGGTTGATTTTGACTTTTTTGCGACGGGCGTCGATCGAGCGTTTTAAAATCTCTACATGCCGGATATGCTTTACATCGGATCTGGTGTGTTTGGCAATATGGTTCCGTAATAATGAAGCATCATGAGCGGTTTCCGGACTGACCTGTAATTGAAGTTCTCTTTGCATTTTATGGGCTTAAGAGGCAAACTTTTTGAAGACGCCTGTGATTTTCAGCATTTAACTGACATTTAAATAAAGAAATTCCAAACCAACCCGAACCTGACTATAAAATCCCGATAGGGGTAGGTGGGCGCAGCGTAATAATTGTTCTGACTGAAAGCTGAATTAAAATGCTCCAGTTTGAAATAGACCCTCATGGTTTTCACCTTAAAGTTAACAAAAAAATCAAGTAGCGGAAAGCCCCCAAACTCTTCCTCATTCTGCAGGTAAAATTCTGAAATCACAGGGTTATACGCATTCATGAGGTATTTGCTAAAATAATTCAAAGTGATTCCTGTTTCAATATACATGGGTTTCCCCTTGAATATATAATTGGCGTAATAAAAGGTGTTTCTAGTCACGAAGTCAGGTACCCTGAGCACCTCTTCTCCACTGGTCACCTTCTGATAAATAAATTGGTTGTCAAGGGCAAATTTACCGAATCGTATCTCTTTGCTGAGCATGACCTTAAAATAGTTGACCGTTTCAGTCGCCTGAACCGGTTTGGCCTGACCAGATGCCTCATCAAGATCGAAATATGCATAATTATCAATATTCGCGAGGTGTACCGAAGCAAAAATCCATTTTTTGGAATCAAAAACAAAATCGAAACCATTGGTTTGTTCGTTGTCAAAATTGTTTTGCCAGTTGTAACTTTTGTAATCACTCTGGTTTAATAAAAAATTGAAATTTGGTGTTCGACTATTGCTGAATGCCTTTGCTGACAAAGTAAAAAGACTGTCTATTTTTAAGCTTGCCATAGCAGCATAGGAATGACCCTTCAGATCACCGGAAACAATCTGTGAGGCATCCACATCAAGATTGAATTTTTTGAACTGGGTGTGCCATTCCCCTCCAACAGCAATGCTGTTTCCGTCCAGTTTGGAGTCAATGACACCATTATCATTGATCACGATGCTTTTATAACTGTAATTATAAAAATAGTTATTTACTTTAAACCGTACTTCACCCAGTGTAATGGGCGAATTCAAGGATAAAAATGCCTCATTATACAGCTTTGATAATTTGGCGTCATCATCAATGTCACTGGTAAAGGCAGGGCCAAACATAGAATTCGAACTGGCCTGTTCAAATTCATAATGCTTTCGTTCAAAATTAAATTTATGCCCTAGTTTCAAATCAGAGGGAATTGTTTTTATAGTATCCGATTTGTTCCATAAAACATAAAAATGATCAAAATAATAACGATTACCGCGCAGGATACTGGTCGCGTCAGTAAAATTGGTCTCCATTCTCGCCCTGTCATTAAAATTGGGATCCCCTGATTCAAAATCACCCAGCGATTCTTCGGTCAATCCTCCATTTTCTTGGTTTTCAAGGTCCTGAGCCACCAGATGCGCTCTCACGAAATATTTTTTATTTTTAGTATGGTAGCTCATTGTAATTCTTGCGGCTCCGTGATCACTGAGTGAATGGCGGTATTTTCCCAAAGAGCGCAGCCCCTTGAAGGAAACTGAAGCATTGAATTGTCTTGACAGGTTAAAAGTGAACATGGCATCCAGGACCTGTCCCTGTTCCATCACCGTGGTCCACATCAATTCTGTGCTTGGGGTGGGAACACTGTAATATTTGATGTCTTCCACTTCGTAAAAGTTAAAATGCTTTGCCCTAGCCCCAATTTTTGGATAAAGTTGTTCCTTGGAGAAGGAATAAGCCAGGGTATTATACGATTGCCCTACATTGTGAAAAGGCATCAAGCCAAAATGATCCTTTCTTTCAAGGTTAAAAGCATAGTATTTCCCCATATTAAGGGTGGTGTCAATGAAGGTGGTGTCCAGCTTGAAATCAATGACCTTGTAGTCTTCATAATAGGTTTTGTCGCTTAATTCGACCTGGATTTCATCGGTATAGATCTTTGCAGTGTCACCATACTCATTTACGTATCTGTTGTCAAGAGTATTGAGTTGGCCATCATTAATTTGCGCTGCAGCTAAAGCGGGTAAGCACAATAAAATTAAAATGCAAAGATTCTTGAGCATGGATATTTTTGATTGATGACAAAGGTAAAATTTTTGAGCATATTATTTCATTCATTTTCCTTTGTCTTTCTTATTTTTGAAATGGCACTGAAAGATGTTACAACGTAAATATTCCATATTCGAGTTTGAAGCGGGCACCGACGAGGCCGGAAGAGGTTGTTTGTCTGGACCGGTGGTAGCCGCAGCAGTCATTTTAGGTTCTGAATTTGACCATGAACTGCTGAATGATTCCAAGCAATTGACCGTAAAGCAGCGCGAATATTTGCGTCCTGTCATTGAAAAGGAGGCCCTTGCTTACGGTGTGGCATTCATAAGTCAGGGCGAAATAGACAAAATAAACATACTGAATGCCTCAATTTTGGCCATGCAACGTTCTCTGGACCTATTGGATCCTGCACCAGAATTTATTATCATTGATGGCAACAGGTTTAAAGATTACCGGGAGATTCCGCATCAGACCATCGTCAAGGGAGACAGCAAGTACCTGAGTATTGCCGCTGCATCGGTACTGGCCAAAACCTACAGGGATGAATACATGCAAAAAATACACAAAGAATTTCCTGCGTATAACTGGGCCAAAAACAAGGGGTATCCTACGAAGGAGCACCGTGAGGCCATCAGAAAATACGGAGCCACACCGCATCATAGAAAGACTTTTAAATTACTTCCTGAGCAATTAAGGCTGGACCTGTGAATTTGCAAAAAAAAGGATTGAACTGGTATTTTTTGATTCTTGAACACAACCTGATCAATGTTTTGACCTTGTTATTTTTTTATCTGCAAGAGTGAAGAATTTCTTTTAAAAATGGTATCATTGCAGCCTTGTAAAAACATTTGATCCTATGATAAAAAGAACGAAGGCAAGCATGCCTAAACTGATCATCCATAAAATCGGGAACAAGTTCAATGATACGCGCAATGTATTTTCTGAAGAGCCGGTGGTTTTTGACGAGGATAGTTATAACCTTATGCTCCCGTATCTTCTGAAACCCTTTGGAAACCTGACCGAGAGTTTCAGGTTCCATCATCACGCTGACACAAGCCTGAATGAGATCAACAGTTACAGCATGCGACTTTTTAAGGAAGAAGGGTTTTTTAAAGAGGCCTCAAAGAATATTTTGCTGCATTTGTATGAACAATCGAATTCTGCCCAGATCAAAACAGGAGATGTCATCGTGGTACTGTTCGAAGATATTGAATACAATGATGTTTTCACAAATGCACTGGGGATCTTCAAGATCGAAAGCAAGACCAATTTCTTTCAGACTTTTATGGAGGGTGACAGCCTGGATGTCATGGTGCAAAAAGGGATCAGCACAAAAAAAATAGACAAAGGCTGTTTGGTCGTCAATTATCAAGATGATGAAGGGTTGGTGGTATTAAGTGTTGATAACAATAATTATGACGCTCAGTATTGGGTCAAACAATTTTTAAATGTGAAATTTGCTGATGACAAGAACAATCATACACAGTCATATATCGAGCTTTGCAAGGATTTTTCAAACGAGGTTCTCAAAACAGATTACAGCACCCAGGAACACAGTCATTTTCTTGCGAAGACCATTGATTATTTGAAAGAAAATGATACCGTAAATATCCATGATTTTAAGGAAGAGGTATTTGAGGATGAGGATCAAAAAGGGCTGTTTGACGACTATAAGAAATTGTATGAAGGGGAAAAGGAGGTGCTGATCAGAAATCAGTTTCACGTTTCTGAATCTGTTTTAAAAAAGCAAAAGAAAAAATTAAAAACTGAGATCAGCCTTGACACGAACATTCAGATCAAACTGGATGTTGAAGCTCCCGATGCTTCTTCTGAATACCTTGAACTCGGCTATGACGAAGAAAAGAAAATGAAATATTACAAGGTTTATTTTAACGAGGAAACAAGTTCCTAGGGTTCAGATTACCTGTGCCTTGAAAACCTCGCTAAAATGCTCAAGGATCAATGCCCTGACTTCTTGCAAAGGGACTTTTTTATTGATCTCTGCCTCGAGGGAAGTGACGGCTTTTCCTTTTATTCCACAAGGGATGATGTGGTCAAAATAACCCAAATTGGTATTGACGTTAAGGGCAAACCCATGCATGGTGACCCATCTTGAGGTTCTGACCCCAAGGGCGCAAATTTTTCTGGCAAAAGGGGTTCCCACGTCAAGCCAGACACCGGTTTCGCCTTCGCTGCGAACCCCTTGAAGGCCATAATGGTCGATGGTTTTGATGATCACTTCTTCCAGGCTTCTCATGTACCATCGAATATCGGGCTTGAATGCCTCAAGATCAAGAATGGGATAGCCTACGATCTGACCTGGTCCGTGGAAGGTAATATCTCCGCCGCGATTAGATTTAAAAAAGGAAATTCCCTTTTTTTTGAGCTGATCTTCATTGAGCAGCAGGTTGCTAAGGTCACCGCTTTTACCCAGGGTGTATACTGGTGGATGTTCGGTAAAAAGCAAATGGTTTTGCGCGATAATTTTCTCTTCACGATTCCTGTTGGCCAGCTTTATATCAACAATGTCCTGGAAAAGTTTGTTTTGAATATCCCATGCCTCTTTGTAATCTTTCGAGCCGATGTCTTTGAAAAGAACCTGATTCATCAGTTGTATTTAGGGTTGTTTAATATGATCAGGGCCCCGATGACACCCGGTATCCAGGCGCAAAGGGTAAGGATAAAAACGATAACAACACTCCCGCAGCCCTTGTCAATCACTGCCAGGGGCGGGAATAAAATCGATAGAAGTACCCTCCATATGCTCATGTTCAATAATGTTTTATGGTTGCAAAATTCGTCAAAATAATTCGATTACAAGACGTATTTTTTATGTTTTCGTTACACAAGATTGTTTCGTGTCATTTGATAATTGTGTATCTACTGATCAATGGTAAATGTTTCAATGACATGGGTTTCTTCTTTATAATTTGATATATGGGCTCACATCCTGTGATGATTTCCCCATTATTTCATTGAATCATGTATCTTTGCAACCTATTTTTCAAAAAAAGAGAAAATGCAGTTAACAGAACAGGAAATTGTACGCAGGGAGTCGCTTCAGAAACTGAAAGATCTTGGGATCGATCCTTATCCGGCAGCAGCCTTTAAAGCAACATCAACCATTAGTGAGGTCTTGAACGATTTTGACGCTAAAGAAGGAACCGAGGTGGTTTTGGCAGGAAGGATCATGAGCAGAAGGATCATGGGTAAAGCCTCTTTTGCTGAGCTCAAAGATGCCACTGGAAGAATGCAGATCTATATCAACAGAGATGAAATCTGCGAAGGGGAAGACAAAACCATGTACAACGAAGTGTTCAAGAAGTTATTGGATATTGGAGATATCATTGGTGTCAAAGGAAAGGTTTTCAAGACCCAGGTAGGTGAAGAATCTGTGATGGTCAAAAAACTGACAGTGCTGTCAAAAGCATTGAAGCCCATGCCGATTGTCAAAGTTGATTCGGAAGGCAAAACCCATGATGCTTTTAGCGATGCCGAAATGAGATATCGTCAGCGATACGTAGACCTGATGGTGAACGATCATGTGAAAGAAACATTTATCAAGCGCACTAAGATCACGAACTCCATTCGTGAATTTTTGAATGACAAGGGCTATCTGGAGGTTGAAACCCCAATTTTGCAGCCGATCCCTGGTGGTGCTGCGGCGAGGCCTTTTGTAACCCACCACAATGCCCTGGATATGCCATTGTATCTGAGAATAGCGAATGAGTTGTATTTGAAAAGACTTATTGTTGGAGGTTTCGATGCGGTTTATGAGTTTGCCAAGGATTTTAGAAATGAAGGCATGGACCGAACGCATAACCCGGAATTTACGGTCATGGAATTGTATGTAGCATACAAAGATTACCACTGGATGATGCAAATGACAGAAGAATTGCTTGAAAAAGTGGCCATCGATGCAAACGGATCAACAGAAGTCAGAGTAGGTGAGCAGATGATCAACTTTAAGGCTCCTTATGACAGGGTACCTATACTTGAGGCCATCAAGATCCATACAGGTTATGAGGTAGCCGGAATGGAAGAGGCTGAATTGAGGGAGGTTTGCCGTAAGGTCGGCATCGAAGTTGATGGTACCATGGGTAAAGGCAAGCTGATTGATGAACTGTTCGGTGAAAAATGTGAGCACCACTACGTACAGCCTACTTTTATCATAGATTATCCAAAAGAAATGAGCCCGCTTTGTAAAGAACACAGAGACAACCCTGAACTTACTGAGCGTTTTGAATTGCTGGTGAACGGTAAGGAACTGGCCAACGCTTATTCTGAGCTGAATGATCCCATCGAGCAGTTGGAGCGGTTTCAGGAGCAATTGAACCTTTCTGAAAAAGGAGATGATGAAGCCATGTTTATTGACATGGATTTCGTCAGGGCACTGGAATACGGTATGCCGCCTACCTCAGGAATCGGAATAGGGATAGACAGGCTGGTGATGTTCCTGACCAATAATGCATCGATACAAGAAGTGCTGTTCTTTCCTCAAATGAAACCCGAACGCAAACCTGTATCCATGACCGATGAGGA
>CBDUAP010000098.1:0-10910 GCA_965365165.1 uncultured Flavobacteriaceae bacterium | reverse complement strand
ATCATGTCTGTTTTTATAGGGGCGCAATTGACCTCCGTTTTGAGGGAATTGGAAAATGTGACCGACGGAAAATTATCGCCAGAAGAAAAGACGGACCTCAAACTTAACGTGGTAGGAAAGATCCCTGAGATCCTGTTAGACAATACCGACCGGAACCGGACCTCTCCCTTTGCTTTTACGGGCAATAAATTTGAATTCAGGGCGGTGGGATCCATGGCCAACTGCGCGACCCCAATGACTGTTCTTAACACCATAGTAGCCAAGCAATTGAAGGACTTTAAAGTGGCAGTTGACAAATTGATCGATAATAAAGAGCTTAAGAAGGATGAGGCCATTTTCAACGTACTCAGGGAGTACATCAAAGATTCGAGGGATATTCTTTTTGAAGGCAACGGCTACAGCAAAGAATGGGAGGAAGAGGCAGCCAGGAGAGGCCTCAGCAACAATAAAACGACCCCTGCAGCCATCAAAGCCAAAGTCAGTGAACGGGCCATTGGGCTTTATGACGAAATGGAGGTTATGAACGAAAAGGAATTGAGAGCCAGGCACGAGATAGAACTCGAAGCCTATTCTTTAAGGATTCAGATTGAAGGACGCGTTTTGGGTGATGTGGCTCTGAACCACGTGATTCCTACGGCTGTCAATTATCAGAATACCCTGATCAAAAACGTGAAGGGGCTGAAAGACGTTTTTGGCAAGGAATTTGAGTCTATTGCCAAGGAACAAATGGATTTGATCAGAAAAATATCTGAGCATATCTCAGGGATCACTCAAAACACCAATGCGATGGTCGAGGAAAGGAAAAAGGCCAATGTGACCAAAGATGAGGCGCAGAAAGCCACCTTGTATTGTGAAAAGGTAAAACCTTATTTTGACAAGATCAGGTACCATTGCGACAAGCTGGAGCTCATGATAGACGATGAGTTGTGGCCCCTGGTAAAATATCGTGAATTGTTGTTTACCAGATAGTTATTAGTTAAAATTAAATGTCTGAAGAAACGAGTATAAAAAGGGTTTTATGATCAAATTGTAACTGACGTTACATAATATTCATATAATTTTTAGACATTTGCAAAAAATCAGTAAATAAAAAAGTATGGGATTATTCAATTTATTCGGGAGTAGCACAAGCGTAGCTTCTATTGAGCAATATTTGAAAAATGGAGCAGTTGTTATTGATGTAAGAACTCCGGAAGAGTTTCAAGAAGGTCATGTTCAGGGATCAAAAAACATCCCTCTACAGGTCATCAGCGGACATATAGATGAAATTATAAAACTTGGCAAGCCGGTTATTACCTGCTGCCGAAGCGGGGCCAGAAGTGGTTCGGCTGCTACAATTTTAAAGCAACACGGGGTTGATGCCATTAATGGCGGACCTTGGGGAAGCGTCGTGAACTGCATGTAATACGAAACGCAGATCAACAGTTGAAAAGGAAGTAATTTTACTTCCTTTTTTTGTTGAATTCAATTTCAGGGTGCCTGATTTTTAGCTGTTTGATCTTTTTATCCAATTGTTTCAGAAATACCTGATGGGCCTCAGATTCTGGGTCAAAAGGTCTGTGTTGCAAGTCGCGTTGAATATCTTCTATTTCAGTCATGAGCTGCCTTGCCTGGTCACTGATCCAGGAATTTGTGAATTGCTCCCAGATGTAGGCAACGGCTTCATCGCTGGGATGGATCATGTCGCTTTTGTAAAACCGGTAATCGCGGAGGTCGTCCATCATGATCTCATAGGCCGGAAAATAATGGCGTTTTTCCCCATCGCTGATTTTCTGAATTGCCGCATGCAGCAAGGCTTTGCTGTGATTGTTCTGCACAAAACCGTCTCGGAGGTGCCGCACCGGGCTCAGGGTAAAAATGAATTGTATTTCAGGATTGATCTCCTTTACTTTATTCACTGTATTGTTTAGACTGAGAACCGTTTCTTCACAAGACAGTAATACCTTTTCAAAATTGCTTTGGGGTATTTTATGGCAATTGGCCACAAAAGCGCCCGTATTTGACCACCGATAGGCCCATGAAGTTCCCAGGGTGATGATCAGGTGGCTTGCCTTTTTCAGTGCAAGATGCCCCCGGGCAATCTTTTGATTGATATTTTGAAGCACAACTTCCGGATCTGTTCCGCTGAATCTGCTGTGATGGTCCAGGCTTAGCCATAATTCTCCTTTTTGTATCAGATCTTTCCGGTGATATTCTATTTGATCGACACAATTGGCAATCGATTTTTCAATGGCTCTGGGATGAAAAACAATCCCGAAGGGGTTGGTGAACTGATCAAATTTATAATGATCCAGTTTTTGCTCCATGTGTTCTGAAAAACAGGAGCCGATCAAAACAACAGAAGAACTGTGGTCAATCCTGTTTTTCTGCGGCTCAAGTTTTATTTCAGTCCTGAATTTCATGTGTTTCCTTAAGGAGCGTTTTTATTATTCCCCTACTATTTTTCTGGCAGCCTCAAGCGCTTGCTTCAGGCCTCCCGGGTTTTTACCGCCTGCAGTGGCAAAGAAGGGCTGGCCACCTCCGCCTCCCTGGATGTATTTACCCAGTTCTCGCACGATATTTCCTGCATTCAGGCCTTTTTCTTCAACAAGATTTTTTGAAATATAAACTGTAAGTAAAGCCTTTCCATTCAAGTTTGATCCGCCAACAAAGAACAGGTTGTCAAGTTCACCGGCTATTTCAAAGGCAATGTTTTTCATCGAAGACGCATCTGTATCAAGGAGGGCAGCAATCAGATTGACACCATTGATCTGCTCTTTTTTCTTGATGAGCTCATCTTTGAAAGAAGCGGCCTTTAGTTTATTGAGCTGTTCAATTTCCTTTCTGAGTTTGGCATTATCCTCCTGCAGGCCTTGCACCGTTTTTAATGCATCACCAGGGTTTTTAAGCGCCGACCTGATTTTGGTATAGGTCTCATCCAGTTCAAAATAATAATCTCTCAAAGCATCATTGGTAATGGCCTCGATCCTTCTGATACCTGAAGCTATGGCGCTCTCGCTCACGATCTTGAAATGCCAGATTTCAGACGTGTTTTTGACATGGGTACCCCCACACAATTCGGTTGATTTACCAAAGTTAACGGTGCGGACGGTATCTCCATATTTCTCTCCGAAAAGCATGATGGCACCTGATTCCTGAGCAATTTTCAGGGGGACATTCCGGTTTTCCTTTAATGGAATCCTGTCCTGAATTCTGGCGTTCACGAACTGTTCTACCTGTTTAATTTCTTCTTCAGACAGTTTTGAGAAATGTGAAAAGTCAAAACGCAGGTTCTTGGCGTGCACAGCAGATCCTTTCTGTTCCACATGATCGCCAAGTATGGTCCTCAGCGCCTGGTGCAACAAGTGTGTTGCCGTGTGGTTGCACATGGTCCTGAAACGGTTTTTTTCATCCACAACCGCTTTAATCGTCTGTGACGGGTCATTCGGCAGATTCTTTGCGTAATGCAGGATGAGGTTGTTTTCTTTTTTGGTATTGAAAATATAAATCACGTTCCCGTTAGGAATTTCAAGATATCCTTTGTCGCCTACCTGCCCGCCTCCTTCGGGGTAAAAGGGGGTCATATTGAATACAAGCTGGAACATGTCACCTTCTTTTTTAGAAGATATTTTTCTGTATCGCGTGATCCTGACGTCCGCCTCAAGATGGTCATATCCGATGAATTCCTGTTCTTTGTCATCCTCAAGTATGATCCAGTCATCTGTATCTATAGCTGCAGCAGCTCTGGACCGTGATTTCTGTTTTTCCATTTCGGCATCGAATTCCGCTTCGTCAAAACTCATTTCGTTTTCTCTTAGTATCAGAGAGGTAAGGTCTTTCGGAAAGCCATAAGTGTCATAGAGTTCAAAGGCTTTTTTACCTGAAATGGTCATGTCCCTGGCATTGGAAATGATATTGTCTAGCAGGACCAGTCCCTGGTCAAGTGTCCTTAAGAAAGAGTGTTCCTCTTCTTTGATCACACTGGGTATCAAGTTTTTCTGAGCGATGATCTCAGGGAAATTTTCTCCCATTTGTTTTTCAAGGATGTCCGCCAGTTTGTAAATAAAAGGCTCCTTCATATCCAGGAAGGTAAATCCATAGCGAATGGCCCTTCTCAGGATCCTTCTGATGACATAGCCCGCTCCGTTATTTGAAGGCAACTGCCCATCGGCGATGGCAAATGCAACTGCCCTGATATGGTCGGCAACCACCCTGATCGCCACATCGATCTTTTTATCTTTCCCGTAATTATTATCAGTAATGGTCTCAATTTCTCTGATAATCGGCATAAAAACATCCGTGTCATAATTGGATTGCACCTTTTGAATGACCATGCACAGGCGTTCAAAGCCCATTCCCGTATCCACATGCTTTTCGGGTAATTTCTCCAGAGCCCCGTTTGCTTTACGGTTAAATTCCATAAAAACAAGGTTCCATATCTCAATGACCAGTGGATGGTCCTGGTTGACCAGGCTTTTACCGTCAATCAGAAGCTTGTCTTCTTCTGATCTGATATCCACGTGTATTTCACTGCACGGGCCGCATGGCCCCTGAGCGCCCATCTCCCAGAAGTTATCTTTTTTGTTTCCCTTCAGGATCCTGTCGGTTGAAATGTGCTCCTTCCAAAAATCGAAGGCTTCCTGATCAAAACCAAGCCCGTCTTCAGCATCACCTTCGAATACTGTCACATACAGACTGTCTTTATCAATGCCATATACTTTGGTGAGCAACTCCCATGCCCATGATATGGCCTCCTTTTTAAAATAATTGCCGAAACTCCAGTTTCCCAGCATTTCAAACATGGTATGGTGGTAGGTGTCCATGCCCACCTCTTCCAGATCATTGTGCTTTCCTGATACCCTTAGGCATTTTTGTGTGTCGGCAACCCTCGGGTGAACGGCTTTTTTTTGTCCTAAAAAATATTCTTTAAAAGGATTCATTCCGGCATTGACAAACATCAAAGTAGGATCGTTTTTATTGACCAGTGGAGCCGATTGAACTATTTCATGCTTTTTTGAAGCAAAAAAGTCCAAAAATTGTTTTCTGATTTCCTGTGAAGTCATAAAAAAATAATTAAAAGCGATATCTGAAAGATATATATCAGTGATAAAAAAAAATTGTAAATTTGTTTTTCGTGCAGCTGATACAAGCTTAGTTTGGTTGCAAAAATAGTATAATTATAATTATGGCGAAGGTAAAATATTATTACGATTCAGATACCTTATCTTACCGGAAAATAGAGCTTAGAAAAAGAGATAAATTCAGGCAGACCGTGGTTTTTCTTGTAGCTTCGGCAATGATGGGTGGTTTGATGGTTTTTATGATGTACCAGTTTGTGGAGCCTCCCAAGCAGAAAGTGCTGAACAGGGAGCTTGAGAACATGAAATTGCATTATGAATTGCTCAATAAGAAAATTGCCCAGACACAGGAGGTGTTGGAAGGCATTCAAAGGAGGGATAACAATATTTACCGCACCTATTTTGAGGCGAATCCGATTCCTGAGGAACAGAGAAAGGCCGGTTTTGGTGGGGTCAACCGTTACAAATCAATGGAGGGATTTGATAATTCCCAAATGATAATTGATGCCTCCAGGAATCTTGATATTCTGTCAAAACAGCTTTATGTTCAGTCAAAGTCACTTGATGAAATCATTAACCTGGCAAAAGACAAAGAAAAATTACTGGCCTCGATACCTGCGATTCAGCCTGTGAGCAAGCAAGACCTTACAAGAATGGCTTCCGGATTCGGTTGGAGGCTGGATCCTTTTACGAAGGCTAGAAAAAGACATAAGGGAATGGATTTTACGTCACCTCAAGGAACCCCGGTTTATGCAACAGGCAACGGAAAGGTGGTCAGGGCAGACAGCAATGCCTCCGGTTTCGGTAGACACATCCGGATTGACCATGGTTTTGGCTATGTGACCCTTTACGCTCACCTTTCGAAATATAATGTCAAAAGGGGCAGACAGGTCAAAAGGGGAGACCTTATAGGATATGTAGGAAGCACGGGCAGATCACAGGCGCCCCACCTTCACTACGAGGTGCACTATAACGGGCAACAGGTGAATCCGATCAATTTTTATTACGGAGACCTTTCACCAGGAGAATTTCAGGAAATGTTAAAAATGGCTTCACAAGAAGGACAATCACTAGACTAATGCAAATAGACCTGCCGGATAAGCGATATTATAAAATTGGAGAAGTTGCCAAGGCTTTTGGCGTCAACACCTCTTTGATCAGGTTTTGGGAAAATGAATTTGATATACTCAAACCCAAAAAGAATAAAAAAGGAAACAGGCTGTTTACTCCTGAAGATCTTGAAAACTTGAAAATGATTTATTTTCTTGTGAAAGAAAAAGGATTTACCCTTGAAGGTGCCAAGAACAAACTGAAGGAAAAACCTGATGAGGTGTTTTCTAAGCACAAGATCATCATGAGGCTTGAAGAAATTAAAAATGAACTCATAGAAATTAAAAATCAACTTTAAAATAGAACATCATGAAGAAATGGCTTCCTTTAATTGTTATTGTCGTTATTATCATAGGAATTTTTAGATGGGGTGTTGGATTGAACAATACAATGGTTGAAAAACAGGAGACAGCTAAGACCCAATGGGCACATGTTGAGAGTGCTTATCAAAGAAGGTCGGACCTAATTCCAAATCTGGTCAACACAGTGAAGGGATATGCCGATTTTGAAAAAGAAACCCTGGAAAGTGTTATACAGGCCAGGGCAAATGCAACCAAAACAACCATTGATCCGAGCAATATTACTCCGGAGCAAATGGCTGCGTTTCAGGAATCACAAAATAATCTTTCGGGGGCACTCAGCAGATTGATGGTGGTGGTTGAAAGGTATCCTGACCTGAAAGCCAATCAGAATTTTCTTGAATTACAAAGCCAGCTGGAAGGCACCGAGAACAGGATCAATGTTGAAAGAAACCGATTCAACATGACGGCGAAAGATTACAATGTTTACATAAGGAAGTTTCCGGCAACCGTTGTGGCCGGTTTCCTGAACTTTGAGCCCATGGCCCTGTTTCAGGCTGCTGAGGGCAGTGAGCAGGCGCCAACTGTTGATTTTAATTAAATGGGTCGGGCTGTGAGCCCCGGCTGATTTTTGATCTAAACCGAGTCATGCAAGTAGAAAATTTTTTAAATGACGAACAAGAGCAACAGGTGGTCGATGCCATCTGTCAGGCAGAATTGAAAACCTCTGGAGAGATTCGGGTTCATTTGGAAAAAAACCTGAAGAAAGACCCGATGGAAAGGGCAGAGGAAGTATTCTTTTTATTGGGCATGCACAAGACCAAATTTAAAAACGGGGTGCTGATTTACGTTGCGGTTGATGACCATCGCTTTGCCATCATTGGAGATGAAGGTATTGATAAAGTTGTTCCAGCCGATTTTTGGGAGAGCATCAAAGCAGAGGTACTCGATGAATTTAAAAAAGGAAACCATGGTGAAGGATTGGTCAAAGGCATCCTTCATGCAGGAGAAAAACTAAAGGAATTCTTTCCTTATGAAGGCAAAGACAGCAACGAACTTTCGGATCAGATATCCAAGCACCATTAGGCTTTAAAACCTTCTTTTTTGGTCAAACAATTTTGTATTTTTGCAGAATCTAATACGTTTTAATGTCAATATTTTACAAACTCCAGGTTAAGGAGATCAGAAAGGAGACCATTGATGCGGTTTCGGTCGCATTTGAGATTCCCGAGCATCTAAAAAAGGAATTCCGTTTTATACCGGGTCAGTACATCACAATTGAGGCCGAATTGCAGGGCAGTCTGCTCAGAAGGTCCTATTCGATATGTTCTTCTCCCTCAAACGGAGAGTTGAGAGTGGCTATAAAGGAGGTCGACAAAGGCAGGTTTTCCCATTATGCCAATCATGATTTGAAGATCGGAAGTACTTTGGAAGTAGCAGCCCCCGAAGGCCGCTTTGTTTTGGAAACCTCACCTGACAACAGAAAGAAATACATGGCTTTTGCCGCAGGTAGTGGTATTACACCGGTGATTTCAATGATAAAAGCAGTGCTTGAAGAAGAAAAAGAAAGTCGTTTTGTCCTGGTTTATGGAAGCAAATCGAATGACAAGACAATCTTCAAAGGCGAGCTTGACGCCCTTGTCGCCGCTTCTGGCAACAGGCTGGTGGTTCATTATGTTTTTAGCCAGATTATTAGTGACAAAGCCCTGTTTGGCAGGATCGATTCAAGACTTGTAAAGGGCCTGCTCAAGAAGGAATATGCAAATATTTCATTTGACGAGTATTTTTTATGCGGTCCTGAGGAGATGATCAATACAGTTCAGAAAATTCTTTTAAAGAAAGGGGTAAAAGAGGATCAGATTAAGTTTGAATTATTTACCAGTACTTCTTATAAAAAGGAAATTAAAAAATCCCTTCACGGAAACACAATGATCAGTATCGTTTTAGACGATGAAGAGACGAGTTTTGAAATGAGAATGGATGAACTGATACTGGATGCTGCGCTGGCCAAAGGGCTGGATGCTCCATATTCTTGTCAGGGAGGGGTGTGCAGCAGTTGCCTGGCCAAGGTAACTGAGGGAACAGCCGTGATGGAAAAAAATACTATCTTAGATGCAGATGAAATTGCGGAAGGCCTGATTTTGACCTGCCAGGCGCATCCAACCACATCAACGCTTAAAATTGATTATGATGACGTATAAGTTGTTTTGATCAATATAAAACGTGTACCATGATCAGTGAATACGTCAATGCCATATTATTAGGGTTCGGACTGGCTTTTATGGTGGGTCCGGTTTTTTTTACGTTGATCGAAACCAGCATAACCAAGGGCGTGCGTGCCGCACTGACTTTTGACATGGGCGTTGTGCTTGCGGATATCATGTTTATTTCTATTTCCTATTATGGAAGCCTCAAAATTTTAAAAAAAATACAGGATGATCCGAGGGTATTTATGATCGGGGGGCTCATTCTGATTGCCTATGGTTTGTATACCATCTTTTACAAAAAAACAAAGAAGATCATAACCGATGAGGACCTGGTTGTTGTTGAAAGCAATAATTATGTGGGGCTCTTTTTTAAGGGGTTTTTACTAAACTCGATCAATTTTGGAGTGCTCGCCTTTTGGCTTGCCGTTGTGATCGCAGTCAGTTCGAATTTTCAAATGGATTCCGGAAAGATATTCAATTATTTCATGCTGGTGGTAATTTCCTTCCTGATCACGGATTTGGTGAAAATTGTGGCTGCAAAGCAACTTAAAAAAAAGTTGACTCCCGTTGTGTTAAGAAAGATAAGGAATGCTTTAGGAATCTTATTTATTCTCTTCGGAATCATTCTTGCCACCAAACGTTATCTTCCCGAAAAAACCAAGGATAAAATAGACAACGTGTTTGAGCACAGAGACCTTTAATTGTTCTGAACCTTCAGGTTGTATTTATCGGCCACTTTATTGAAAACCTCTAATTTATCCTGGTTCTTGAGGTCCTTGTACATATAACCGATTTTTTTTGCTGCATCTGCACGGTAGGGTGAATTCTGGGCGGTATAAATGGTATAGGCCCTGATGAGATTATCCAGTCCTTCTTCCTGCTGATCCTGTGTGTAAAGGATCAGGCCAAGCCCGTAATATCCTTCAGGATCTTCAGCATAAATGCTTATAAATCTTTTGTAATAATGAATGGCCTCAGGGTAATCTTTGTTCAGATTATATGCGATGGCAATATTCAATAAAGGCAGTCTTCCTTCAGGATAGATTTCCAATGATTTGAGGTAGGCTTCAATAGCCTTGTCATACTGTTGGTTTTTTCTATGGCTGATCCCCAGGTTATCCCAGGCAAAGGCAAAGTTTTCGTCAATTGTAACCGCTTTGGTGAATTTAACAATGGCATTCTCATAATCCTCCTCATTAAGATAATCCATTCCGTCGTCATAGGCCAGCTGGGCAAGTACGTTATCAGATGAAGCATACTTGAATTTTCTGTTTTCACTAAAAGCAATACTTTTTAAGGAACCGCAGTTCTGTACCAGGAAATTCTCGATATTCTTGTAATTCAGTTCATTACTTTTTTCATTTGAAAGGTTCTCAACCTGATCCAAATTTTTTAGAGACGAACTGATACATTTTTTGATCTGCTCATTCTTGGCTTCACTGTCCAATGCTATCTTTGAAATACATTCACAGGCTTCGTTGGATGCTGCTAGAAATTTTTCATTACTGTTATCCTGGGCATAGCCTAACACAAAAGAAAATATAAAGATGTATTTAAGAATATTCACAAGAGGCATTTTTTAATAGGTTCTAAATCGATTAAATTCCGGTACTGCCAAATCCGCCTTTTCCGCGTTTGGTCTCATCTAGAACGTTTACTTCCTCCCATTTAGTATGCGCATACCGGGCAATTATCATTTGTGCGATTCTGTCACCGTCATTAATCGTGAAAATCTCATTCGATAAATTGACCAGAATTACACCGACCTCACCCCTGTAATCAGCGTCGATTGTGCCCGGCGCATTCAGTACGCTGATCCCAAATTTGGCCGCGAGACCACTTCTTGGCCGCACCTGAGCCTCAAAACCCGGGGGCAAGGCGATGAACAACCCCGTTTTGATGATGGCTCTTTCCAGTGGTTTAAGCACAACAGCTTTTTCAATATTCGCCCTGAGGTCCATCCCAGCTGAAGCATCAGTTTCGTAGGAGGGGGTGGGATGGTTTGACTTATTGATAATCTTTATGACGACATTTTCCATATTTTTTTGATTTCTGATTTTTGATTCCAAATGATGGTTCCTGTAAAAATGATCAGGATCATGACCGATGCGATATGGTTTCCCCTGAAATAATTGAAAGAAAGGTATGACATCCCAATGGCCAGGATCATGATCACTAAAATATTTTTCAAAGGATAGGGAATCGCATAATGTTTTTTTCCGTAAAAATAACTCATC
>CBDUAP010000097.1:0-10910 GCA_965365165.1 uncultured Flavobacteriaceae bacterium | reverse complement strand
TCTTACGTCATTGCTCAGTCAAAAACGATTTTATGGAACGGACCGGTCGGGGTATTTGAAATGCCTAAATTTGCCAAGGGAACCATAGAATTGGGAAATGCCATTGCAGATGCTACTGCTGACGGGGCCTTTTCACTGGTAGGTGGCGGAGATTCGGTTGCTGCTGTAAAACAGTTTGGATTTCAGGACAAAGTAAGTTACGTCTCTACAGGAGGAGGCGCCATGCTGGAAATGCTGGAAGGGAAAACCCTGCCCGGAATTGCAGCGATCCTGTCTGAATAAATTTTCAATAAACTGAAAACATATAAAAATCGTATTTGGGATTAGTCAGGCTCCATGGAGCGGATCAATCCCGAATTCGATCATCATAACAGGCCTGAACAAGGCTTCAAAACAAATTTATTCCTATCCCTGTAAAAAATGAAATACACTAAAATTCCACAAACTGACATTAAGGTAAGCAAGATTTGCTTAGGCACCATGACCTACGGACAGCAGAACACAGAAGCAGAGGCCCATGAGCAATTGAATTATGCTGTTGAACAAGGCGTCAACTTTATTGATACTGCTGAGATGTATTCCATTCCGGGAAGAAAAGAAACCCAGGGCAGCACAGAACGGTTTATAGGAAGCTGGCTCAAGGACATGCAAAGAGACAAGTTGATCGTCGCCACAAAGATTACAGGACCCTTGCCCTACTTTAATTACATCAGGGAAAATCTTGGGTTTTCAAAAAAGGTGATCCATGAGGCCCTTGAGAAAAGTCTGAATAGGTTACAAACAGATTACGTTGACTTGTACCAGATGCACTGGCCCGAAAGGAATGTGAATTTCTTCGGACAACGCAACTACACCCATGACCCTGATGAAAAATGGACCGATAATTTTAAATCCGTTATCGAAACCCTGGACGGACTTGTCAAAGAAGGTAAAATAAGGCATTATGGCGTTTCAAATGAATCTTCCTGGGGGGTCATGAAACAGCTTCATGAAAGCAAAAACAATGACCTGACAAGCTGCAAGACGATTCAAAACCCATATTCCTTACTGAACAGAACTTTTGAAATCAATCTGGCCGAAGTTTCCCTTAGAGAAAAAGTGGGACTTCTTGCCTATTCACCTCTTGCCTTTGGTGTGCTTTCGGGGAAATACCTCGATGGAAAACTTCCGGAAAAATCAAGGCTGAAACTCTTTCCTGCCTATTCAAGATATAGTAATCCTCAGGCTATGAAACTTACGGCATATTATGCTGAACTTGCGAAAAAGCACAACCTCAGTCTTCCGCATTTGAGCCTGGCCTTTGTTAATCAAAGACCTTTTGTGACCAGTAATATTATCGGTGCCACAACCATGGACCAGCTGAAGGAGAACATTAGCAGCATTGATATTTCCTTGTCTGAAGAAATCTTACAGGAGATAGACGAGATCCAACATTTACAACCCAATCCTGCTCCTTAATTGTTATTTGATTTTAGGTGTTTTGACAGCTTACAATCCTAAATAATCTTGTCCAAAAGATGTTGACTGTGCTTTAATTAGTATATTTAATCTTCCTATTTAAAGCAACCGGTATGAAACGCATAATTACTGTCCTTCTGCTCATATGCAGCGTGCAACAAGGACTCTCTCAGGAAAATTACAGGCCTTCAGCTGAAAATCTTGAAGCAAGGAAGTGGTTTGAAGATGCCAAATTTGGCTTGTTTATCCACTGGGGTGTTTACAGTGTTCTGGGCGATGGTGAATGGGTCATGAACAATCAAAACATTGCCATTGATGCCTATGAAAAGCTTCCGGCCTTTTTTAATCCGGTTGATTATGATGCGGAGGCCTGGGTGGCCATGGCCAAAGCTGCGGGAATGAAATATATTACCATAACGAGCAGGCACCATGACGGGTTTTCAATGTTTGACACTAAGGCAACTGATTACAATATTGTGCAAAAAACCAATTATGGAAAGGACGTCTTAAAAGCCTTGTCAGCGGCATGCAAGAAAGAGGGCATCAAATTGTTTTTTTATTATTCTCTGCTTGACTGGCATCATGACGATTATTTCCCCAGGGGAAGAACAGGTAACGGGATAGCAGGAAGAGCCGCAAAAGGAGACTGGGACAATTACATCGCGTTTATGAAGACCCAGCTTACCGAACTTTTGACCAATTACGGCGATATCGCCGGCATCTGGTTCGACGGTCACTGGGATCAGAAAGAATGGGACGGTAAAAAATTTGGCAAGGTAAAAGTTGACTGGCATTATGACGAACTTTACACTTTGATACATACCCTTCAACCCAATTGCCTTGTCGGGAATAACCACCATCTGGCTCCAATTCCGGGTGAAGATTTTCAAATGTTTGAGAAAGACCTTCCGGGCCAAAATACCACAGGATGGGGAACTGATGCTGCTGATATTGGTCAACTGCCCAAAGAGGTATGCGAGACCATCAATGGCTCATGGGGTTTTAACCTACAGGATTACAAGCATAAATCAGACAAGGAACTGATACAGTACCTGATCAATGCCGCCGGTTACGGCAGCAACCTGCTGCTCAATGTAGGACCCATGCCTAACGGAAGAATTCAACCTGAACATATCAACTCTTTGCACAGTATTGGAAAATGGCTTGACCGTTATGGAGAAACGATTTACGGCACGAGAAAGGGGCCCGTTGCACCCAGTAAGGACATGGTGTCAACCCAGAAAGACGGAGTGGTATACCTTCATGTTCTGGACCAGCAAAAAGATACTTATATCATACCCCATTTCAAAGGCAAGGTTAAAAAAATGGAATATTACGACAGTGGCAAAAAAGTGTCCTACAAGATTGATGATTTCGGTTTGACCTTTAGTATTGGGGAGGCAGATAAGGGTCCTGTTGACACCATTATCCGTATGGAAGTAAAATGATTTATGACCATATCAGGCAACAAGGGAAGGCCTAAACATTTTTCATGGCAGTTGCCTCTATTTCGATCTTCATTTTTTCATTGGCAAGACCTGCAGAGATCATTGTAGCAGCTGGTCTGATCTTCCCAAAATGCTTTTTCAGCACCGGCCAACATGCTTCGAAATCATCTGCATCAGGGAGAATGTAGGTTACCCTGACAAGGTCCTTAAGCGATGCGTCAGCCTCAAGCAGGGCCTTTTCAATATTCCTGATACATTGTTCTGCCTGTTCGGCGACGTCTTCAGAGATCTCCATTGATTCATAATCATAACCCGTGGTTCCGGCAACAAAAATCATGTCTCCAGCGACAACGGCTCTTGAATAACCAACTTTTTTTTCGAATTCAGAGCCTGATGTGATCAGTCTTCTTTGCATTTTATCGTATAAAATTATAAATAATTTTTCCTTTAGTAACCCAGTTTTTTCCTGACCCTTTTCAGCACCACATCGGCTACCAAATGTGCTTTTTCGGAACCCTGCAACAAGATGTCATCTACTTCCGAAAGATGATCCATATAATAATGATAACGCTCCCTTTGCGTTTTGAACCTTTCTGTAAGCAGTTCGTAAAATTCCTGCTTGGCATGGCCATAGCCATAGTTTCCTCCGGCATAATTGGCGCGCATCTTGCCAATCTGTTCCTCACTGGCCACTAATTTATACAAAGCGAACAAATTACAAGTATCAGGGTCCTTCGGGTCCTCAAGAGGCGTCGAATCCGTTTTGATCTTCATGATCTGTTTTCTCAACTGTTTGTCGGGCAAAAAGATATTGATGATATTCCCTTTTGATTTACTCATTTTTTGCCCATCCGTTCCGGGAACCAGCATGGTGGTTTCTTTAATTTTTGCCTTGGGAGCAATAAGCGTCTCACCCATTTGATGGTTGAACCTGTTTGCCACGTCCCTCGACATTTCCAAATGCTGCAACTGGTCTTTACCCACCGGGACCTCATCAGCATCATAGAGTAAAATATCAGCGGCCATCAACATCGGATAAGCAAACAATCCCGAATTCACGTCCTCCAGTCTGTCAGCCTTATCCTTGAAACTATGGGCCAGCGTAAGACGCTGGTACGGATAAAAACAACTCAAATACCAGGCAAGTTCGGTTACCTGCGGAACATCACTCTGCCTGTAAAAAACTGTTTTTTCAGTATCCACACCAAAAGCAAGCCAGGTTGCTGCAGTACTGTAAGTATTGTGTCTTAATTCATCCGCATTTTTTATCTGGGTCAAGGAATGCATATCAGCAATGAATAAAAAAGATTCCTCACCTGATTCTTTAGACATATTAATTGCTGGTATGATCGCACCCAACAAGTTCCCTAAATGAGGTGTTCCGGTACTCTGGACTCCCGTAAGTATTCTTGACATTTGTCTTGCTTAAAAATTAAAGGGCAAAAATAAGGAAATAAGTCTTATGGACTAAGCGATAGATGCTAAGTTTTGATATCCAAAATAAACTTGTGCTATTTCTTGATCAACCTCCCCACGTACAGTATCAATATCGCCCCGACCAGTGCAGTAACCAGTGAGCCTATGAGTCCGCCATCCGTAGTGATTCCAAACAGGCCAAATAGCCAACCTCCCACAACACCCCCAATGATTCCTAAAACAATGTTCATGGCAAGGCCAAAGCCTCCTCCTTCCATTATTTTTCCTGCCAGCCATCCGGCAATAGCACCTATGACGATAAAAAAGATAAAACTCATAATTAAAGGTTTAAATTGGTTAATATCCTATAAATTTAAACAAATTTGTCAAGAGAAAAGGGCATGGCCCAAAAATCTCAGGTGCCGGATCTGCATTAATTTTATTAATTTTGAATACTTTGAAAAAGAACAACACATTTTACGACTCCAAAGAAGAAATCCTGAATGTCATTACACATGGCATAGGATTCTTGCTGAGCATCGCTGCCCTGGTCCTGCTCGTGGTATACGCCTCAAGGGACGGAAACGTATGGCACCTGACCAGTTTTGCCATCTTTGGGGGTAGTTTAATATTTTTGTACGCGGCATCTACCCTGTATCATTATACGCAAAATCCCGATTTAAGGATCAAATTAAACATTCTTGATCACGCTGCTATTTATGTACTGATCGCCGGTACCTATACCCCTTTTACGCTGGTCATTCTGAAAGGATGGGTAGGCTGGACCATCTTCGGTCTGTCATGGGGCCTGGCCGTTATCGGCATTATTTTTAAAGTGTTTTATTTTGGGAAATACGATAAAATATCAACCCTTGCCTATGTACTCATGGGCTGGGTCATTATTATAGCCATCAAACCTCTTATCGATAACTTTCCTCTGCCCGGTCTCTTGTGGTTATTTTCAGGAGGCCTGGCCTATAGCATCGGAGCATTGTTTTACAGCATCAAAAAAATTCGTTTTAACCATGCCATATTTCACGTTTGTGTGCTCATAGGAAGTTTCTGCCACTTTATGGCCATATTCTTCTACGTGCTTCCTTCCAAATAATTATTTTCCCTCTTTTTGATGAAGACACCTGGTAAGTTGCATCGACAGGTCAAGCAAAATGATTTTTGCGTTGCCATTTCTTTCAATATGATAAATCGCATCCTCAATGGCTGTGTTGATGTCTTCAATATTTGCCCCGTGAACAAAGGGGGCAAACTTTTCAAGATCGAAACTTTCAGTATGTGACTCGAAAAAGACAAGGGACCTGGCATTGTAATTGGTGAGCAATGCCTGCCTGAAAAAATGAGAACAATATTTTAAAAACCGCTTTTGTGTTTCTCTTCCGGTCTTGGCAATCTCTTCACTCCATTTGATAAGGTCCTGTACCACGCTGGCATCTCCTTTGGCCCTGAAGGCTGATCTTATCCAGGTAATGAACCATTTCTCAAAGGCCAGCTCATTGTCATCATGGTGTAAAAGGTGCAGGGCCTTGTTCCAGTTCCCGTTACACTGATGCGCGATCTTAATGGCCTGGTTTTCATCAACACTGTGTTTTGTCATCAGCGTGTCTATGATATTCTGTTCTGTCAGGGCTTGAAAATGAAGCGCCTGGCATCGGGATAATATGGTCTTGATGATTTGTTCCTCATTTTCAGCTACCAGCAAAAAAAGTGTTTTTTCAGGAGGCTCCTCAATCAGCTTTAACAATTTATTCGCAGCAGCGGTATTCATCTTCTCAGCCCTCCAGATAATCATCACCTTATAACCTCCTTCATAAGGTTTTAAGATTAATTTTTTAACAATTTCTTCGGCCTCGTCTACTCCAATCTGGCCCTGTTTGTTCTCAATGCCCAATAATTGATACCAATTGAACAAACTGCCATAAGGAGTCTCTTCAACAAAGGTTCGCCACTCGTGCATAAAGGAATTGCTCGTGGGATGTTTTTTTACCTTGTCATTGGTTGTTACCGGAAAAGAAAAATGAAGATCGGGATGCATCAATTTTTCGAACTTGGCATTGCAGGGCCCATCCCCTGTGTTGTTTTCGCCCTGCTTATTCTGACAAAGAATATACCGGGCATATGCAATAGCCATCGGAAGTGCACCACTGCCGGTTGGTCCCACAAACAACTGGGCATGAGGAATTCTGCCGTTCTCAACGGTTCTGATCAAATGTTTTTTGATGTTTTCCTGCCCTATGATATTCGAAAAAAGCATTTCTGAGGTTCTTGAATTACAAAGAAAACAAAAAACTTAGGATTTTGCTTTAGAATCAATCACAATTTTCTTACTGTTTTTATTCTCCAAAAAAACCTATTTTTGCGAAAATTTCAACGGAATAGAAGCGTCTTCCTGGTTGGGCAACGTATTGAAACAGTTCCTTGTTAGATTAGGGTATGGTCATCATTACATTACAAAGAAAAAAGTGTATCGGTTGCAATTATTGCGTTGAACTGGCGCCTAAACAATTCCAGATGTCTAAGAAAGACGGGAAATCAGTTTTACTGCACTCGAAAGATAAAAAAGGGTTTTTTACCTTGAAATCACCTGATGCTTCAATTCTGGAGAACGCTTCCAAAGCCAAAGAAGCCTGTCCTGTAAACATTATCAGTGTCAAGGAAAAGTAAGGGGCTTTTTCAATAATTCGTACCATTGTCTTTAGTTTATCAATATTGAGTATATTTACCTAAAATTTTTCGAACTCATATTGAGAATTTACTTAAAAATAAATTCGTTTAAGCTAAAGGATAAATGATTGGTGAAACGACTAAATCAAGAAGTAAATAGCGATTCTCGATTCAAAATAAAGACATCTTATGAGCTGTAACTCTTGCTCATCCTCTATAAATGGATTGCCCTTGGGCTGTAAAAGCAATGGAGCCTGTGCTTCTGGAAGTTGCGACAAACTTACCGTTTTTGACTGGTTGTCGAACATGGCTTTGCCGGGAAATCAAAAACCTTTTGACATTGTTGAAGTGAGATTCAAGAATGGCAGAAAGAGTTTTTACAGGAATTTAAAAAACATCCAAATCTGTATAGGCGATATTGTTGCGGTCGAAACTTCTCCCGGTCATGATATCGGTGTTGTATCGTTAACCGGAGAACTGGTGAAAGTTCAAATGCGTAAAAAGAAGGTTTCTGTAACCAGTGAAGACCTAAAACAGATTTACAGAAAGGCCTCTCAAAAAGATATTGACATCTGGACCAATGCCAGGGGTAAAGAAAAAGAAGTTCAAAAAAAATCCAGGCTCATCATCAGCCGTCTGGGATTAAAGATGAAATTGTCTGACGTGGAGTATCAGGGTGATGGCAATAAAGCAACCTTTTATTATACCGCAGAAGAAAGGGTTGATTTCAGGCAATTGATCAGAGAATTGGCCGGAACCTTCAGTCTGAGGGTAGAAATGAAACAGGTTGGATTGCGCCAGGAAGCATCACGCCTTGGCGGAATTGGTTCCTGCGGAAGAGAATTGTGTTGTTCAACCTGGCTTACTGACTTTAGGTCTGTAAGCACCTCTGCAGCCAGGTATCAGCAACTTTCGCTTAACCCTCAAAAATTAGCCGGACAATGCGGTAAGTTGAAATGCTGCCTTAACTATGAACTCGATTCATATTTGGATTCCCTTAAAAATTTTCCCAAGACCAATATCTGGTTACAAACGGAAAAAGGCCCTGCTATTTTTCAAAAAATGGACATTTTTAAAGGATGGTTGTGGTATGCTTATAAAGAAAGCCCTGTGGTATGGCATAAGCTTACTGTGGAGCAGGCCAATCAGATCATTGAACTGAATAAAAATAACAAGAAGGCCACTAGCCTGGAAGAATATGCCCTGGAACTTGAATTTGAAGTGGCAGACACTTCTAAATTCACGGATGTTGTTGGGCAGGACAGTTTGACCAGATTTGACAAACCAAGGTATAGTAAAAATAAAAGGAAGCAAAAAAGCAAACGAAATCGAAATTTCAGGAACAACAAAAACAACAAGAATAGCAAAAACAATCTGCAAAAAAAGAAAAATTGAGAATGAAAATTCAAATGAAGATGAAAGCTCAGGGACTTGGGAAAATAATATTGCTGTTTACCCTTGCATTTTATACTTCCTCATGCACCAGGGATATGGTTTACAATCAATATAAGACTGTTGAAAACAACCGGTGGCATAAAGATTCGATTGTTAATTTTACCGTCAGCGCAACAGATACGCTGCAAAAAAACAATATCTATATTACCCTGAGAAACAACAAGGATTATGAATTCAGCAACCTGTTCCTGATCGTTGGCATCAAGTTTCCCAACAATTATCAGGTCATTGATACCCTCGAATATGAAATGACAACACCCGAAGGTCGTTTTCTGGGGACCGGGATTTCTGACACAAAAGAAAATAAATTAGAATATAAAACCAATGTGACCTTTTCATTAAAAGGGGATTATAATATTTCAGTACAACAGGCTATGAGAAATACAAGAGATATTGAAGGCCTTGAATACCTGAATGGAATATCAGACGTTGGTGTGCAAATTGAAAAGGTAAAATAATGACAAAAAAAAATCCGAAATCAAGTGGATCCAGCAAGTTCACAAAATGGATATGGAGATTATTCTTTGGGGGACTGTTGTTTTTATTTTTAATATTTTCATTGGCCGCCTTAGGGGTCTTTGGAAAACTACCCACTTTTGAAGAACTCGAAAATCCCGAAAACAACCTTGCTACAGAGGTTATTTCTATTGACGGAAAAACCCTTGGTAAATATTATCGGGAAAACAGAACTCCCGTAAAATTTAGTGAGCTGCCAGACAACTTGATTGAAGCCCTCACGGCTACAGAGGATGAACGCTTCTATGAGCATTCCGGGATCGATTTTCAGGGAACGCTGAGAGCTGCTATTAAACTGGGAAAAGATGGTGGAGCCAGCACCATTACCCAGCAACTTGCAAAAATGCTTTTTACAAAAAAAGCCTCAGGAAACATTTTCAAAAGGTTGATTCAAAAAGTAAAAGAATGGGTAATCGCCATCAGGCTCGAAAAACAGTATACCAAAAATGAGATCATTACCATGTACTTCAACAAGTACGATTTTGGACATAATGCAGTCGGAATACGTTCGGCAAGCAGGATCCATTTTGGGAAAGAACCTTCTGAACTTATTACTGAAGAATCTGCCATGCTGGTAGGGATGCTAAAAAATTCATCTCTTTACAACCCCATGCGCCGGCCCGAAATGGTGAAACAAAGGCGTAATGTTGTATTGAAACAGATGGTACGTAACGAATTCATCACTGAACAGGTAAAGGATTCTTTGCAAAAACTACCCCTTGAACTCGATATCAATCTGGAGGGGCACAGTGATGGAACTGCAACTTACTTTAGGGAATATGTTCGTGAATTTATGAGAAAGTGGATGAAAGATCATCCAAAACCTAACGGAGAGAGTTACAATATTTACCGGGACGGGTTAAAAATTTACGTGACGCTTGATTCGAGGTTACAGCACAATGCAGAAGAAGCCATGGCCGAGCATTTGAGGAATCTTCAGGAAATATTTTTCAAGCAACAAAAAAGCAATAAGACTGCTCCCTTTTATGATCTTGAACCTGAGCAAATAGAATCGACCATGCTTTCGGCGATGAAAAGGAGTGAAAGATGGAGGAAAATGAAAGCTGCCGGTGTATCAGAAGAAGACATTAAAAGTTCTTTCTATGAAGAGACTCCGATGAAGTTGTTCTCGTGGAAAGGAGAAATTGACACGGTTCTTACTCCTTATGATTCTATAAGGTACAACAAATTCATTCTGCAATCTGGTCTTCTATCGACGGATCCAACAACAGGACACGTTAAAGCCTGGGTGGGCGGAATCAATTACAAACATTTCCAGTACGACCATGTCAAACAGGGAAAAAGACAGGTGGGCTCTACTTTCAAGCCCTTTGTTTATGCTACGGCCATCAATCAGCTGGGCTTGTCTCCCTGTGACGAATTTCCAAATACACCTTATACCATTCCTGCCGGAAAATACCATTTGGATGAAGACTGGACACCACGAAATTCAGGTGATGAATACGGGGGTTTAAGAACTTTAAAAAATGCACTTGCCAACTCTATCAATGTAATTTCAGCAAATCTGATCGACAAAACAACTCCCCAAAACGTGGTCAGGATGGCAAAGAACCTGGGTGTGGAAACCGAAATTCCTGCCGTTCCTTCAGTAGCGCTTGGAACAGTTGACCTGAGTCTGTACGAGATGGTGGGAGCCCTCAACACCTTTGCCAACAAAGGCATGTATGTAAAACCAATGATGATCCTTCGAATCGAAGATAAAAACGGTACCATTCTGGAAGAATTTACGCCAGAGACCAAGGAGGTTTTAAGTGAAAGCATTGCTTACACAACCATAAGCCTTATGGAAGGTGTAACAAGGTATGGATCAGGGGTGCGTTTAAGAACCTCAGGTGCCAAATACCCGGATAATGTTGCAACGGGTTATCCGTATCAGTTTGACAATCCGATAGCCGGGAAAACAGGAACAACACAAAATCA